>JANOTC010000273.1:0-13651 GCA_031416175.1 Gammaproteobacteria bacterium | reverse complement strand
GCGCAACTCGCGCAACTCTCGACCCGCAAATCCTCATTCGGCGGGAGCAGTGATATTCCCATCGGTTTGGGTCTGGACGGCCTGGCTGGCGGCACACCTAACAACGAAGATACGCACGTGGTCTGGATTGAGCCGATGGATGGCCGTACCCTCGATCCAAAAGGCGGTAACGGCGCCCTGCTCAACGCGGCGTTCCAAGGCAGCAACCCGACCGCCTCGGCCAAGCGCTTACTCAATGACGGGACGTTGGAGCCGGTGCGAAAAGTGAGCCTAAGCGGGAAGCAAAACGTCGATGCCATTCGCTCAACGCTCGCCAATAGCGGCGCTACGAGTTCCAGCGATCGCCCAGGCGAGCAGGACAACCGGCAACCCCGGTACACCGTGCCCAAGAACGCCACACTACTGCGTGCTACCGCGTTCACGGCCCTGGTGGGCCGCATTCCCGTCAACGGGGAAGTTAAAGATCCCATGCCATTCAAGGTGCTGGTCGGCGCCAAGAATCTCGCTGCCAACGGGCTAGACGTGCCTCCCGAGTTAGAGGGCGCCGTATTTAGCGGCATCGCGATCGGGGATTTTACGTTGCGCTGTAGCACCGGCAAGTTGTTGTCGGTGACCTTCCTCTTTGCCGATGGCACCATCCTCACCCAAGACGGCAGCCAATCCAGCCCCCTGGGCACGATCTCCGACCGCCACGGCATTCCGTGCGTGAGCGGCCGCTTGATTACCAACGCGCCGACCTTTCTCACCCAGCGGATTGCGGCACTGGCCGTCGAAACGGCCGGGACCACCTACGCCGCCTCGCAATTTAGTACCTCAGTGACACCGCTCGGCGGCAGCGCCAGCAACCTAACAGGTGACCTGGGTGATGTGTTGTTAGGACGCACGGTTTCCAGCGGCGCGTCGGAAATTCGGCGCTGGCTGGAAGATCGTCAGAAAAATTCCTTCGACGCGATTTTTGTCGAGCCGGGCGAAGAGTTAGCGCTGCATATCAACGAAGAACTGCATATTGATTTTGACCCTACTGGCAGGAAGTTAAGACATGAAAAACCCATTGACGGTGTTCACAGTGCGAGCTTGGATTAATGCGATGCAGCGTCCAATCCGAAACGGCGTGAGTGTGACCCTTCTCGCGGGGCTAATCGTTGGCTGTGCCACTGGCAGCAAAGATTCTATCTTGCCCAGTAATTTGCCGACCATGGAGCAGATTTACGAAGCCCATACGCAGCACAAGCCGATTCCGAAAAGCGTGCCCGTGGACCCCGTGAAACAGGAACAGGGGTCTAACAGCATGGAACGCGCGGGCGGTGTGGTCTACACCGCCAATGCCGCTAGAAACGCGGCCGCCCTTGTGCGTCAAGAAGCCAAACTCACACCCCCGGTAAAGCCCGTCCTGCTTAACGCGGCGACGGACGACAGCGCGGAACCCCATGTAGCCTCACCCAACGCGGGCCGTTTGATCCGCACCGTTCAAACCGGCACGGCCGACCTCGTTGGCTACACGCGCGAGGCGTCGAACGAACTCGATAACACCTTTAGCGTGCTGCCTAATCCGGTGTTAGTGATGTACGTTTACCCCCACTTGAGCGGCGTCGAAGGCACGCCTGTGCCGGGTTACACCACTAAGTTTTCTATGTACGAAAAACCCGAATTCGCTTTGCCGGGTGAAGTCGCCAGCCAGCCATAACACAAGGAAGAAAGACCATGACGTACTCCAGCACTCTGTTCAGCCACTTTTTTTCGGCCCAACGCCCTCGCTTATTTGTCATCGACTCGGGGCAGACGTTTGGCCAGTTTGCACAAGACTGTCTGGCGGCTGATTTGATCATCAACTCGGTGTGCCTCGCACCAGGCTCCGGCGTGAGCGTGAGCCTGCCCCTTCTACTCAATGCATCCATGCTCGGCAATGACACGCAGGACCGCGACTACCTGGGCGAGCTGGAAATCATCACGCGACTATTGATCACCGGGGGTGAAAAGCGGGAAGACGACAGAATTAGTCGCGCCGACCGGTTAGTCATTCGTCGAAGCATTCTTGAGGCGAAAACGACGGCCGCGATGGTAGGCCGCCCCTGCATCGTACCCACCGAGGTGGCCGCTGCCATGCATAGGATTGCCGCCCTGGCATCGACCGAACATCGCCGGTCGATTGCTGAAATGGCCGATGCCCTAGAAATGTTTTGTTCTGGCCCGGCGGGCGATCTATTCAACCGCCCTGGCACCTACTGGCACGATGCCGATGTGACGGTCGTCGACGTCAGCGGACTCACCCGCGATGGCTTCGAAGACCAGTTGCCGATTGCGTTGGTCGGCTTGGCATCAATCATCAGTGATTTGGCCGAAAATGAACCCCATGGGGGTCGTCCAACCCTCGTCTGCATGAGCGACAGCACGTTGTTGGAAAATCTATTGCTTGTCACGCATTTCGCCGCCATGACTAAACCCTGGAGCAGACTGAATTGTTCATTGTGGCTCAATGAGAGTGATTCGCTGATCACCCAGGTGTACCCGCATCTTACAAAATTCGCCCTCACGAATTCCGCTTCCGCGATCGCAGGCACGCCACGCTCGGGATCACGGTATCGCAATAAGAACGTTTCCCTCGCGAGTGCCACGTGCCAATAAATAGCCTACGGAGAATCGAACCGATGTTTGCCTCTGCAACAACGAAAAAGCGACCCCTGACTCAGGGTGAATTTCGCGCGATGTATTCGCGGCCAGAATCGTTTACGGATTTACTGCCGTGGCGCGACTATTTACCGGAAGAAAAGGCCTTTTTGTTGGAAGACGGGCGAAGCGTTGGGGCGTTTTTTGAAATCCGCGCGGTCGCCTGTGAAGCACGACCCCACGCGTGGTTGGAGTCGTTGCGGAATAACTTTCAGAATGTGCTCAGTGCGCTGCCCGAGAACACCGAGGCGCACTGGGTGCTGCAACTGTACCTGCAAGACGAGCCCAGCTTGGATGCGCTCGGCAAGACGCTGCGTGAGTACGTCCATCCGCGCGCCCGTGGCACCGCGTATACCCGCGCCTATTTGGCCGAAATGGATGAACACCTAGAAATGATTTGCCGCCACGGCGGCCTGTTCGTCGACACCCAAACCACGGGTTCTGAATGGCGTGGGCAAACCCGTCGCGTGCGCGCCGTGCTGTATCGGCGCACGCCCAAGCAAAAACGCAATTCGCAGGCCGATATGTCGCCGGTCGAAGAGTTGAACGAGGCGTGTTCGCGATTTTTCAGTGCGCTCGGCGCGGCCGGTGTGGCCGTACACCGTGGCAACGGCCACGAGTTTTATCGTTGGATGGCAAGCTGGTTCAATCCCAGTACGCCGATCGACCAACTCATGAAGAACGCGCCGTATCCCGACGCGGCGGATGACCAGCCGTACGGGCGCGACCTCGCCGAAATGATGATGTTTTCCCGGCCAAAATCCGAAAATGGCGTGTGGTGGTTCGACGGCATGCCGCACCTTGCGGTGACGGTGCAGTCGCTCCGAAACGCCCCCAAGATCGGGCACATCACTGCCGAGCGGCAAATGGGCGATCACACCTACGCCTTTTTTGATCGGGTGCCGGAAGGCACCACGATGGCCATGACGATTACGGCCAAGCCGCGTAGTCAAATCGTCAATCACTTAGCCGAGGTCAACAAATCGGCCACGGGTGACTCGGCGGAGGCGCGAATAGCGCGGGACGAAACCGACCTGGCACGCCACGAAATGGCGTTGGGAAATTCACTCTATCCGTGCGAAATCACCTGGTACTTGCGCGCACCGGATTTAGAGACGTTGCGGTATAACGCGACCGTCCTCAATGCCAAATTGCAATCAAACGATTTGCAACCGGTCGATCCCAAAAACGATCCACTGGCGATGGATAGCTACATCCGCAATTTGCCGATGAACTACGACCCAGCCATCGACAAATCGTCCTCCAGCTCGCGGCGTCGTTCGCGGCTGTGGTATGCCAAGCAAATCGCCAATTTGTTCCCGTTTTACGGGCGCTCCACCGGCACCGGCCATCCCGGTGTCGTCGGCTTCTCGCGATCCGCCGAAGGCTTTACCTTCGATCCGCTGAATGAACATGACCGCAAGAAAAATGCCTTCGCGCTGGTATTGGGGCCACCTGGTTCGGGTAAATCGGCCACCACAATCTATATGCTGCGTCACTATTTGGCGATATTGCGGCCCCGGCTATTCATTCTGGAAGCCGGTAACTCGTTTGGGTTATTCGCCGATGATTGTCGAAATTTAGGACTCACCGTCAACCACATTAAGCTCCGGCCAGATTCGGATGTGAGTCTCCCGCCCTTCTCCGATGCACTGAAGTTGATCCCCGAGCTAACAACACTCAATCCAGAAGCGACGATTGACGAAAATGACGATGCCCCCATAAAGGCGGATGACGACGACAAGGACAAACGTGACTACTTGGGCGAAATGGAAATCGTCGCCCGCTTGATGATTACGGGCGGGGAGGCGAAGGAAGAAGCTCGCATGATTCGAGCCGACAAACTCTCCATTCGGCTCGGGATCATGGAAGCGGCGAAGACCACCCAGGCGGAAGGTCGCGATTGTGTGATTACCTCGGACGTGGTTACCGGACTGCGCGCCGTGGCCGCGCGCGAAATCGGCGCACGCCGGGAACGTATCAGCGAAATGGCGGACAGCATGGCCGTGTTTAGTAGCGGTTTGGCAGGCCACTTTTTCAACCGTCCAGGCACCCGCTGGCCCGACGCGGACGTGACGATTGTGGATCTGGGCACGCTGGCGCGTGAGGGCTATGAAGATCAACTCGCGGTGGCGGTCGTGGGCCTCTTGTCCGCAATCAACGACATCGCTGAACGCGACCAACACAGTGGCCGACCCACCATCGTTCCGATCGATGAGGCGCATTTAATCACCACCAATCCCCTGTTAGCGCCCTATGTCGTCAAGATGGCAAAAATGTGGCGAAAGCTGGGCTGCTGGTTGCGGCTCATTACCCAAAATTTGGGGGACTTCCCCGATGCCAGCCGCAAGATGTTGAACATGCTGGAATGGTGGATTTGTCTCACGCCGCCCAAAGACGAAGTCGAGCAAATCGCCCGCTTCCGCTCGCTGACCAACGAACAGCGCTCGTTATTGATGGCGGCGAAAAAGGAAAACGGCAAATATGCCGAAGCCATCGTGCTCGCGGACGGGCTGGAGGGCTTGTTCCGCATTGTCTCCCCCGCCCTCTGTTTGGCACTGGCTCAGACCGAACAACACGAAAAAGCCGCGCGCAGAGCCCTCATGGATGAACTCGGCTGTACGGAGTTGGAGGCCGCGTATGTGATCGCGGGACAAATCAAAGCGTCGCGAGGATTAAAATAATGCACGGTCGCCTGAATTCGGTCAAAACGCGCCACGCATCGGTCATGGGCGCTCTGTTTTACGTGATGGGCATCACCAACGTGATGGCCATCCCCGCGCCCGTTGAGAATAAGACACTTCCCACCCAGGTGGAGATATTCACGACGGATGCGTTTCCCATCACGGGCGTGGAAGAATTGAGGCGGCGGGTGGGTGCGAAAAACGTGACCGTCTACGCCTTGGATGGGGTGGACAAGGCCGAGAAAGCGTATCCGATTCTAGGAGCGAAAACCGAGGCCGAGGCGCAGGTGATCGGACTGAGAATCCTAAATGAGCATCGCGCCGAAATCGCCGCACGCGTCTACCCTAGCTACGGCGGACTATTTCGCGCGGCGTACGCCTATCAAATCAAAAAATACCCGGCCATTATTTTCGACCAGCGCTATGTCGCGTATGGCGAAACGGATGCGGCGCGCGCGTTGAGAACACTCCTGAGTCGCACCGACTATCGGAGAACCCCATGATTCGAAAAGTCGCTGCACTGTGCTGTGTGCTCTTTTTGACCGTGCAATCGCCGCCCGCGAAAGCGCTGGATACCCTGGACATCATTGACGCCACCTTTGATATCCCCACACTCATAGACTGCCAGAATTATTGCGTGGTCGATGTTTGTGTCTCCGTGGTGTGGTTCAGCCCCGCCAAAATTTTTAGCTTCAGCAGCCCGACACACTTCGTGTTCACACCAAAAATTGACCATTACAATCCCGATCTCGTGGTCAGTGCGTACAATTTGGACCTATCCGGCAATAGCCTCAACCCGTGGGAATGGGCGCGCGTGCTCGACGATGCCGTGGCGCGACCTGCCGGCAATGGCATTTTAGCGCTGCTATCGACTGTGACCGGCGGCAGTGGACTCGGTCCTGGGTTTGCCACGAGCGGCCATAAGGACGTTCATAACCAGATCATCAGCCGTGAAGCAGCCGTGTTTGGTCATCCGTTAGCGTCACTGCCCTCGCTGTTGGAAGGAATGGACCCCGACTCACTGCCCGCATTACCCAATATCCTGGACAGTTTGCCGGATGCCACGGCGATGAAGGATGGCATCGGCGGCATGGTGGATGGCCTGACCCATTCGAATGCCGGGTCTGGCGATGCCATAACGCCGGCAAAAGAGGCCACCCTTCCCGCCGACACCGACCGCACTACCCATGCTCGATTAACACGCTCGGCCGGCCTCGGCGTTAAGGTCAGCGGAAAAATTAATAAATACGCGGGACTCGCGTCCATGTTAGCACCCCAATACGCCGGCATGATCGACGGGATTGCCGCCGTCGCCAGTGTTTACAGTGACGCGGCTGCCATCGTCGCGGAAGTGCAAAAAGTCAGGGATACCATTGTCAAAATTGGCAAACTCCGCGACGATATATTGGGTGCTCAGGATCAGTTCGCCGCCGGCATACCCGGCTTTGAAGTTGCGATTGATAGAGTTCTGTGCCCATCGGACACGATGTCGTTTGCGCCCTACTATCTATCGCGGCTGGATGCGGTGGGCTGGCACTTCGGAATTCCGGAAATGTTCTACCCCTCAGCGCTGATTCCCGGCTTGGACGAGATTGGTGATTTCCCTTGGTACACCTGGGGCAGCTTGTATCCGCGTTCAGGCTCGCTGGGAAGCAAGGACATTGATCATGCGGCGGCCGTATTTGCGCAACGCGCGGCGAATATCACCACGCAGGGTGGACAACCCCATGTTTACGTCCATGCCAGTGGCCCCGTCGCCAATTCGTTTGGTACGCAAATAAACGGTGAGACAAAGTGGCAAAAGCTCGCGCCGGGCACGCCAGAGACCACCTGCAAAGTGTTTGGTGCGCCAGTGTCCTTTGACCTGACGAACCTTACGGCCGACTCGGCGGCGATGGCGGCCACAGTGGACAAAGAATTTGCGGATTTCCCTGCCGGCGGCGTCCCGATCTTTAGCGCCGACACCGGCAATTATTCCTGGACCCTCTGGCGCCACTACAGCTGTTGTATGAGTAACAGTGGAACCTATCTTGGCGTTCTCAGTAAAGGCATTGGCGCGGTTGTCGGGCTGGTCGGACTGGATGCGTTTGCGGCCGTTCGCGTCTGCCTTTCGGAAGTGCTAAAACCATGAACTACAGGTGCAAGGACGTATGAAAAAGGGACTCACACGCGGCGTCATTATCGCGGCACTTATTGTAGAAAGTCCACTCACGCTGGCGGCGGCGGGTGCCCCTAGCACGGTTGCATCGCCGCGTACACCGTCTAGCTATTATTATGAAATTGGCGGTGCGTTACCCTTTCCCATTGCGCCCAACCAGGCGCCGCTTAAATGGAGTGCCGGCGCCGAGCTGAAAACGCATTTTAGCTGCGGCCGATTTAGTGTAGATTTAAATTTTGCTGCGATGTTTGACAAGCTAAAAGCCGATATCACTACGGCGGCCACCAATGCTGTCGCCGCCGGACTCGCCGCCCTTCCGTCCTATATTCTGCATCGCGCCAACCCCGATCTTTACGACACACTGCAAAACCTCATGCTCAAACTCGACGGCCTCGTCGCGATTTCAACCAAATCTTGCCAAGATATTGAAGCGAGCATGAAGGCGAATCCTAACGGTAATCCGTTCGACGATTTAATTAAAGTCACGGCCGCTGCTGACTGGCGCGCCAAAATGAGTTCCGGTACGGGCGATATTGTCGAAGGATCGCGACAGGTCTCGGCCAATTTAGGTCAAAGCGGAATTAGCTGGATCGGCGGCGGCAAAAAAGGCGGCGCCGATGGCTCGACCATCAAACCCGTTGGCGACACCATTTTCGCCGGGTGGAATATGATTCAAGGGCGCGCGGCTGACAACAATACGGCGTTTAACGCGGCCGGCGCCGGAAACGCCGTGGCCGCCAATGATGTTAACAATTATTGGAACAATCCGGTGGCGGCACGCAATTGGATTACCTCTGTCATTGGCGATGTCGATGCATCAACAACCAATGGGGGCACACGGGATTCATTTGCGGGCCTGGGGCTGGGTTATGAGTTACGCGGCACCTTCGACGGCTTGCAAATCAACCTATCCGATTTGGTACGCGGCACCAACGCAGGCGGCGCACCGATCAACCCAACCGAAATCAATCTACGCAATGTGTCGGCACCCGGTGTGGCGATTACGCGCCAGGTCATCGAAGCGATTCGACGGCAATCTGTTTTCGAGCAGCCTATCTCGATCTCGCGGTTGAGCGGCGAAATCGCCATGGCGCGTGTTCTAGACGAAGCCTTGCTTGCACGCCAGTTGCTGATCACCGGCAAGCAAGAACCTAACATCATGGCATCCGGGATGGCGAGTACCGTAATTGATCCCGCGATTAAGCGGTTGGATGAAGCCATTGAAAATGTGATGTTCGAAAGCAAACTGCGACAGACAGTCGTAGCGGAGACGGTGCTCAAAATCCTCAATCACGATGAAAGAGCGCTCAAACGCTCCGTCGCGACACCCCTCTCCACAGAGGACGATCCTCGCCCGCTGGGAACCGGAGGCGTGGTTCGGTGATGGCACACAACGCACGGGATTACCGGCCTCGGCGTAAACGACGCGCCGTCGGCGTTTTTCTGCTCGGACTGGGCGTCGTTGTCGGGTTTGCGCTGATTTTGCGCACCTTTGTCGATGTCACCGTGCTGGGGCAGTGGGTCGATTCCGCCCGTCCGTACCTGATGGTGTGGCGATTCGCGCTATTTGCAGTGATATTTGGCGCGTGGCCGTACTGGATTCGCAAATTGGCTGAGCGTCGCGGTTGGGAGACCAGTTTGGCGGTGTACTGGCTCAATCAACGCTGGCGTTTAGCCGCGTGGTGGATTGCGATTGAATTGATTCTGGTGCAGAACCTGATCGGTCTTATTCTGAGGACGTTGTCATGGTCGTAGATTCGTACCTGGAACTGATTACAACTATTTACGGTTGGATGTTCTACGACCGGATTTGGGACGTACTCAAAGACACGGGCATTGTTTATATGCCGTTTGCCTGGAAAATCGTCACTAACATGATGGAGTCACACGACAGTTCCACCACGCGTCAGGGCGTCGGTGGATCGTTACGCCGAATGGAAATTGAACTCATTACGATGATGGCCGTGTTGTCCTTGGCGGCTGTGCCTACGCTCGCGTTAGACTCCGCCACGCTCACCTATTTGCCCCCCGTGACGGTCGATAATCCAAACCCGGTGGCGCAAAGCATTGGCGGCGCCGGTATGAGTTTCGGGCTAATTTCGTACACGGGTGCGGGCGGAGCGACGTTGGCGTCGGGATTTACGGATGCCAATGGTGTCACCGTCAATGTCCCGATTTGGTGGGCGGGCATCATGGCGATGAGTGCTGGACTCAACGCGGCGATTAAGACGGGTCTGCCAGCGGCGGCCGACTTGCGTGGCGTTTCTCAACTGGCGGCGCTGGCCGCCATCAAAGATCCGGCGCTACGCAAAGAGTCGCAGGATTTTTATAACGCGTGTTTTGCTTCGGCCCGCTCCATGTTACAAGCGGACAATCCGAACATGGCGGCAGCGCCATACGTGGGCATCCTCGCGACCTACGGTAAAACCGACACCGATTGGATGGGGTCACACGTGTTTTTAGCCACTTATTACACGACATTACGCTCACCGGCGCGCCATCGCGGCGTCGACTTTGACCCGAACCGCGATTTCGAGCTAGCCGACTTGCCAGTGGGGCCGCCGGATCAGCGCGCTCCGGGCAGTCCGTATTGTTCGCAGTGGTGGACAGGCATCGCGGCGGGCGTCGCCGGTCAGACGGCCGCCTATGTGGGATTGAAGGCAAAAATTGTCGCGCAGGCGGCGGGATTGGATACCCAGTTCGCGACGTTTTTCTCGGTGGCGGGTGGACTCACGGCGGAAAAGCGGGGTGACGCCGTGGTACAAGCGGTGCTGAGCAACTCGCCACCGCAATTGGTTAGCAGCGAGTATGCTCACGATACGAGCGTCAGCGGGTCCGTGTTGGGCGCGCCGGGCAAGGTCATTGAGGGAGCGGTTCGGGATACGCTGGGAACGTATATCGTCGGCGTGCTCGGGTTCACCCAAAAATTAGTCATGTCGATTATGCTCAAAGCGTTGCCCATGGTGCAGGCACTCTTGTTGTTTGGGGTTTACGCGCTCTTGCCGTTTGTGATGGTCATTGGGCTGTACTCACTGGAAGTCGTATTTGCCGCGATGCTCGGCCTATTCACGACTAAATTCTTGGCGGTGTTATGGGCGATAGCGAATTGGATAGATTCGAGTTTGATTGTTGCACTTTACCCTGACGCTAACAGCTTTTTGTCCTGGGTGAAGCTCAATAGCAGCGACTGGTTGCTGGACGGGATCGAGAAACGCATGATTTTGGATTTGCTTACGACGGGGGCTTATTTAGGGTTGCCTGTTCTGTGGACGGCATTGATGGCGTGGGCGGGGTATACCGGGATGAATCTATTATCCAATGCCTCCAGCACGTTTGTGGAGGGTACCTCCGGTGCGGACAAAGTAAAACTAATCCAAAATCCAAAGAGAAGAAATAAATAATTGACCTAAAAACCGTGGTGACCGCGACGAATCGAATCATGTAGCCTCCAAGTTTCGTATTCATTTGGATCGGCTGACCCTTTATACATCCAATAGGGATTTTCCGAGAGCCGCCCTGTGTCGTCGTCTGAGTCTGTAGAGACTACTATTTGGCTGTGTAAATCGAGCACTTTGCTGGCGCAGAAATATCCGAATGTCACGACGGCAATGACGCCTTTCAACATTCCAAGCAGCGTGCGGAATAGTCCACGCTGGTGTAACGAGCTCACCAACCAGTAGGAGGCCATTCCTATGACGACAACGACAAAAAGCACCACATCCCACCACATATCGCCTCCTTAGGACAAAATCGTCGAAGATTTCAATTGATCTATTGCCAAGAGGTTTTTAAACTGCATCCAGTTGGCTTATGGGCCTATAACCTTTCACCTTGAGGAACTTCCATGTCTGCCGATTTCCAGTTGAAGGTTTGGCGTTACGCAAAACAAGCGTTGACAGAGGGTGATTTCGATTCCCTGAAACACCTGCAATTCACACCCGCCATGATCGACACATTGCGTGACGCCAATGATACGCAACTTCAAGTGTTGGCCAAAGCGAGTCCTACTCTGTTTAGGCTTAGCTTTGATATGGAAGCGGCCAAACTGGCAACGACGTGGCGCCGCGAGCATCCTGGCGCCAGCCAGGCAGAATTTAACGCGTTTATCGACGGCGTGCATGCCGCCAAGCCGTTTGAGCCTGCGACCTAATCCTTTGCGTAAATCGTTTAAACCCATTCCCTTATCCCTTGCCAGTAATCGCCCTTTCCCATTAGGGATAGGGCCTTTTCCCTTCTCTCGCCCTTCCGGTTCCTTTCAGCATTCTTCGTGCTCAACTACACTCTCATTTTCGGTCTACACAAACCGCAGGAGTTCGTGCTTATGTCGGCGCTCGTAATTGGCATCCTTGGCATCACCATCGCCGCATTTGTCATCGGCTCACAATTCGCGTTCTATTTTTCAGCACGTAAAAAGCAATTTAGTCGCATCGTGCTGGCATGCGGAATTATAGGACTATTGTTGTCTATTGAAGGCCTCGTGTCGCATTTTCCAAGTGTAGACAATTCGGTGTTGGTGGCAATGGGATCGCCGTTATATTTGCCTGTTCACTGAATCGGCCATTGCACGGAATGAAGTCCGTCGCGGCCGCGAATCACAGCAACCCAGTTCGTTCCCGATATTGCAAAGCGTATATTCGTCGTGGTGAAGTCGGTTATATTGGATTTCGTTAGTGGGTATACCTTAACGCTTGTCCATCCCGTTCGGCGAAACTGTTGCGTTTCAAACGTGCCTTGTCCTATCCAAGAAAACATAAAGCCGTCCGCAGTCCAACCATATTCCACTATGTTAGATTCACTTAGCCGCCCGTAAAATAGATCTTTCGAAGAACGCTCAAATTTGACGATTGCTCCCGTATCCCAATTTTCTCCCAAAACATGATTTATGCCGATGCGGGCTGGAGGTTGAATACCATTATAGTTCAGGTCCGTTCGTGAATCAGTTACCGAAATTGTTTGGTGGTCGAGATGCATTCTATTTGAGCCTCTCAAGGAGTGAAGCCCGGTTGAATCTGTGTTATTCAAATCAAATTGTTTACTCTCATTTTCGATCGCCAGTTTTAGGTTGTGCGTGGTTCCAACGCGCCACAGTCCGACCTCCCACAAAACTGCTGCCCTCTGATTGGAGTCTATCGCAACAGCCACCACTCTCGGTGGCGGAATTAGAGATGAATTTGAATCGAGAATAGCTACTTCACTCCATCCGCTTTCCACCGAATATTTAACGGAACGTACGCCATTCTTTCTCGCAGTGAACGCGAGAAGCAGATCACCGCGTTCGTTTTCAGCCGTTTCGACACCCGTAATACACGCGAGAAAACAGTCTGCGAGCGGCGGCTCTGCAACAGCAAGTACGGGTGTCTGTGCTAACCCCTCCCATCGCCCGTCCGACTTAAGCCTTAGCACTTTCGGACGACTCATATCAACAATTAGTCCGACGCTCGGAGGATAACTAACCAGATACAAAACGCCCAATTCGGAATTATCTGGCATGATGGACACTTTTTCCAAAATCGGGCGCGATATGTCTACCTCATCTTTCAATTGATCTGCTACTTTCCAAGCACCATTCGTGTATATATAAAAATTCCCAATGGAGTTCGGCGCATCTTCCAGAATAACCGCATTTCCTTGAGCATCAAGCCATACTCTAAATTCGCCAAATGGATTCGCGGCGACGGGTTTAAGAACAACGATTTCCGGTGCCGACCACCCAACAAGCGGATGATAAAACATGCTGCGAACCATTCCATCGATTCTGTTATCCCAAACTAAGAGCAAATCACCTTTTCCGTTACTAATAAGTGTGGGTGTCTCATAATCCATTCCGCCGGGATCGCCTCTCCGGTAGCGAAAGAATTCTACCAAAGGGACTAACACTGGACTGTCGATCACGTTGCGAATAACGGGGGGTGAGTTCGATATTAGCGATGTCGCACCAGGTACGTCACCCCCACTTCCACCCCCACATCCCGCCATCCATGCCGCAATAACACCAACACTAACGCGTGTTAGACATACATTTTTCATATGGTGTTGACCTTCGGTTTGGGTGGATTGAGTGTGGGCAAGAGCGAACCCAAGAAACATGCGCCATTCTTGCCGCGCTTTATTCGCCAGCCGAACGCGCATTTGTCCGTTTCGGCGC
>JANOTC010000272.1:0-3606 GCA_031416175.1 Gammaproteobacteria bacterium | reverse complement strand
GTAGGTTCTCGCGCGCCCAGACCGACCGCTGCTCGAAGGCTCTGTAGTAGTCCAAAATGGCGTTACGGATTCTGTTCGAGGCGATACCAATCTCTCTCAACTGCACAACGAAAAGCCGTGGGTCGTTCTCCGCATTAGTCTCACCTTCAGGCGCCTTCCCTCGGAACATGATGGGAAGGTTGTCGGATTTATACTCCTCGGCAAATGAGGAAAGTTTGTCCGAGATTTCGTTGCCGTAAATCGCCTCCGTGCGCTTGCCGGACAACAAATTGACGACAGTGTCGTTCCACCAACCTTCAAGACGCTCGAAAACGGCTTCTCTGTATTCACGCCGGATGCAGCGCATGTGCTGATCTTTGATGATCGTGGGCACATCAACGATTCGAGGGCCACCATCGAATATGACGATGCGCGAAAGGAAATCTTCCTTTTCCTCATTGTTGAGTTTGTGGAACTCTAAGGCGATAGCACCAATCAGCTTCGACTCGGTTTTGGCGAGCACATCGTTCGCAAGTTGCGACAGCGAAATAGATTCATTTTCCTCGGGGAGAGGATCAAGTAGGAGGTGCCGTAGAAAGGAAGCTTTCGAGACGGTGCCCGTCGTGAACAGAAAGAAGCGGAGATTGGCTTCGCTGCGTCCATCGCGGCTGTAGCGTGCCAGCCAGATCCGCACGGACTTCCAGAAGTCGGTGGACAGGTCAGTCAGATGGTCGCCGACAGCCTTGTGCTTGAGGGAGGCGAGCGTCTTGACGCCATCCTTGTCCATGAAATCGAGATCATCGTCCTTCTCGATCAGAACCGACGTGCTCTCCGGTAGTTGCAAAACCCTGAGCAACGCGAACCGAGGCTGGTAGATGTACCCCAAGCCCTGCTCGCCAGCAGAATAAAAATCGACGGAAGTCTCTGCCATGTCAAACCTCCTGAGCGCGTTTTTCACCGTTCCATCTACTAACAATTAGAGCATTAAAATGTTCCAGCATTGGTGATAGAACGTCATCAAGCTATCGCCGCACCCGTCCTTCGGTCACTCAAAACTTTAACTGACGAACTTGGTTGATATGCTGGAACACTATCTAGCGAGAGTTCGCATAATACCGGTCAGCCGAGGTTTATAACAGACTCCATTTCAGTTATTGCGTCCGTCACATAAGGACGCCCTTACTTCCATTACCTTTCAGCGCCGTCAAGGCCGTTATACTTTGTGAGCCTGATACGCCTTGTCACCCGGCTCTTTTAGAACGAAAACGGAAGAGCGGTCTTACCAAAAAACCTTTTCCGCAAATTCCGCATCGCACTAGGCCATAGATTGGGCGCAGAATCGCGGCAACATCGCCACCATTTCATCGCGGTCAAAAAACCGATCTGCGCGACCTAAGCGCATTTCATCGCGGATGTCGTCATCGCCGCCAAAACAAAATACAGGCAAATTAATTTGAAACTGCATGCGGATTTGCCGTATCACATCGAGCGGATCAAACGCGTCTATTTCTTCTAAATCCAATAGCAGAAAGCGAAACAATAACACGTCGTTCCATTCACCCAATTGATCCAAGTCGGTAACAGGGACCAACTCCCAAGCTTCGGGTAAAGCTGCTGCAAAACGCGTCAGTATTGCTTGATCGCGCGTCATGGCGATAACGCGTTTTAGCAGTCGCTTTTCAATGGTCGGTGCCGCCATGGTCGAAAATCCTAATCGCCGCCCGGATCGGTATCTACTTTCGGTTCGTAAAAACTGCCAAAATAAAAATCGCGGTGACGTAAATCTTGGTAAAGCGCTGCGCGCTCTTGAACGCCGAGTTCTAACACTTTCGCCAATGCCTTACCCTGTTCCGCATCGACAATGTGCATGTGCCCCATCAACTCTTCGTCAATATTTAACATATGACGCGCCAAGTCGTCAGGGAAATCGACGTAAACCAGCAAGGACTTGCAGGTCGGATCATTGGCATCCAGTGGTTGTGCCACAATCTTTCCTAACCACGCTAAACGCGCAACTTGGTTAAATTGATTGATATCAAGCTTTTTCCCAGCCTTGTACTTGCGTAACTCGTTTTTGATAGTGCCTATGTCTGTGACTTTTATCTCTTTCATGTGCCGCCTCGAAAAAAAATCGCCGGGTGGGATCTATTTCTTTCAAAATAGTCCACACCCGGCGGTTAAACACTATTAGAACTTATAGCTATACATTAACTGCCAGCTTAATTGGCTGTGTTCGGACGTGACAGAGGGAAGGCCTTCGGACTGAATGCCCGGATTGGTCGCTTCTGTCTTCAGCGCTCGGGTCACTGACATGTCAAAACTCGAACACTTACCTTGCAGACCTGCACCAAAAGTAACATGATCTTCAATGATCGCAGGGAATAATGCATTCAGATACTTATCAGGAATTGGATTCGACGCATGGTTGTAACCTGCACGCAACGTCATGCCAGGAACGACTTCCAAGGCCCCACCCAACGCTACCACCGTTTGGTCGCTCCAATCTTGATACAGCGTTGCATCTAACACTTTTCCGGCAAATCCACCGTTGCTGGTGACATTGTCTGCTTCAAATTTCATGGTGAAATTTTTCATCACGCCAGACCAGTTGATGCGCTTGATATCGCCCGCAAACATCAGCTTGTCAGTCGCTTTCCAAGAAGCACCGATTCCGTAGGTATCAGGCCATTGAAAATTAACGACCGTCATCTTCCCCGTCAAAGGAACGGTCATATCAACTTGGCCCGTTGGAGCATTGCCCGCCAACATAGAGGGATCCGCCTTGATCGACATTGACATCTTCGCGTCGCTGGTTTCTAGGTCACTTAGGCTCGTTTTGCTGTGGTATGTGGCACCAAGGGTAAGTGCGGGCATTGGTTGAAAAGTTACTCCCAATTTTCCGGCCGCGCCGTAGCCCTTCGCCTTACCTGTAATTTTGCTGTCATCCGAAAAATCGAAATACGCATAGTGCAATTCTGTAATGGCACCACCTTGAAAGGCTTGCCCAAACCCAGTTGCCAACGTGCCCGACGCCGTTCCGATATTCTGCTTACCCGGCGTAGTCAAATTCATGAACTGAGCTTGATTCATCGCCATCTGCAAATCCATTCCCGCCCACACAATGTCGACGCTTCCGCCAACGCGCCAAGCGCTATTTGGCTGAAACACTAGCGGAAATATGAGGCGTCCTACGCTAACTTCAGAGCGATTGACAAGACTAGGACTGGACGCTTGTTGGCCGGGATTCGACATCCACGTCGTCCCACTAAATTCCGTCCCCATACCACCTTGCGCAAACACACCCAGACCATAAGTCCACGCACCATTCTTGCGCGCATATCCCAGTGCAGGCATTAGAAACGCATTCGCGTCCGAACTTGCACCAAAATCACCGTTAGGCGTGTGTATCGTCGCCTTCACTTCTGGCCCTAACATTCCTAGCGCCACATCTACGCGCGCACCCTCAGCCATCAATCCCAGCGTCGCCGGATTATTCATCACAGCGGCTGTGCCGTTGTCATACGCCATTGACGCGCCGCCCATCGCCGTGGCGACGGGGCCATAGCCCTCCAAATTCATGCCATTCGTCGCATACGCACTATTGGCCAAGACAGCCGCAATTGCCGC
>JANOTC010000271.1:0-5172 GCA_031416175.1 Gammaproteobacteria bacterium | reverse complement strand
AAATAATCCCTTCAAACCCGATGCAATAAATTCAATCGCGATGGCGGCCAGAATCAGTCCCATGATGCGGGTAAAAATATTGATGCCGGTTTGGCTCACATGGCGCGATATCCATGGCACTAACTTCAACACCAGCCACAGCAAAAATCCCACGATCAGGATATCCACGGCCATGATGGCATAGTGACTCGCGCCGGTGTTTTTATGCGCGTACAGAATCACGGTGCTGATCGCACCTGGTCCCGCCAACAGTGGCATCGCCAGCGGTACGACGGCAACCGAGTCTTTGGACTCACCTTCGCGCGCTTCTTCCGGAGTTTGCGAAATATGGCTGCGTTGCGCTTGCAACATGGAAATCGCCATGAGCAAAATGATAATGCCGCCGCCGACACTGAAGGAATGGATAGTGATGCCGAAGAATTGTAATAGCCCATCGCCGATGAGCAGCGCGGCGAAGAGGATAATCAGTACTGCGGCGATGACGATTTTGCCTATTCGTTTACGTTCAGATTCCGGTGTGCCAGTCGTTAGCGCCACAAAAATCGGCACTGCGCCGAGCGGATTGACGATAGCGAGTAGAGCAATTAAAAACTTCGTGTATTCGGTGTATTCCAGCATGTTGGATCCACTGTGGGTGATGTCACGCTAGTTAATCATAAAAAGCTGGCGCGTGCTTAATCCCTGCATTCTGTTCCAGATCATGCTGAATCCACAGTTGTGCGTGATTGTCCTTCAGGAATTGCTCAACTTCGTTCATGGTTTTGACGGATTGTTCCTTATCGAAGTTGAAGCCCGGCACGCGCTTGTGCGTCCAGTTGTCGGTGAAATGCACCAGGTCACCCGATAGCAGGATATTGCCGCTGTTTTTTAGTTTCACGAACAGTGCCTGATGTCCGGGTGTGTGGCCGAGGGTGCGCTTGATGATGACGGTGCCGTCGCCGAATACATCGTAGTCGCCATCCAGTTGTTTGACCGGGTTATTTTTCAGTGTGGCATAGCCGCTGGGGTCAAAGCCAAACTTGCCCGGCTCGGCGCCGAAGCCTGCCGCGTATTCTTCCTTCTGCATCAACAGCATCGCCTTGGGCAGCAGGTTGACGTTGCCGACGTGGTCGCCGTGTAGGTGGGAGATGCCCAGGTATTGAATCGTCTCCGGCGAATGGCCGATCTGCTTCAGTTGCGGGCCCAGGGGTTTACTTACCTTGAAGCGGAAGACGTCGTACAAGAGTATGCCTTCCGGCGTTTGCGCCAGTGCATCCGCTATCCCCGCGTCCCACAGCAGCGTGCCTTGCGGATGCACGATCAGATAGCAGGAATCCGTCAGTACTTTGCGCTTGCCTTTGTCGATGCCCGGATGGAACGCCGAGACGTCGAGGGCTTCGATAGTGCCGCAGTCGAGTACATACAGGCGCGGCGTGGCGGAAATTTTTTCCGGCTCGGTTGCGCATCCGCCCAGGAAAAGCGCAAGCACGGCGCTAGGTAGGATCATTGCAAGTGCGTTGGTGAATTTCATGGCAACCTCCAGTGGGTGAGCGAAAGGATATTACGTTTTTAACTAAATAAATATGGGTGTGTTTGTCGTGGGCAACTGTTTTTTCTAGGGTGGCAAGGAAGGGTTGCAAAAAACATCATGCCACCCCCCACGCTGATTCGCGCCGGATGATTTCGCCGAAGGCATGCTGAAAGCGCTGAAAAACCGGGCCGGGACTTTGCGTGAGGATGCGGCCATCCACTTCGCGCACTGGGATCAACTCAGCGCCGGTGCCGGTGAGGAAGGCTTCGTCAGCGGTGTAGAGGTCATAAGGTGCAAGCGAGGCTTCACGTGCAGGAATGTGCAAGGCTGCCGCCAGTTCTAGCACCACGGCGCGCGTAATGCCTTCCAGCGCACCGTCGCTGGCGGGTGGGGTCAGCAGTACATTATCGCGCACGATGAAAATATTGTCCGCCGTTCCTTCCGCGACGCGGCCCTGCGCGTTGAGCAAGATGGCCTCATTCGCGCCGGCGTTGGTAGCTTCCATGCGCGCGAGGATGTGGTTCAAATAGTTGAGCGACTTGATGCGCGGATCGAGCCCATCCGGGGCTAAGCGCCGGGTTGCGGCAATGATCAAGCGCGCGCCGGCATTGCGCGTGTCCTCGTCCACCAGCGCGAGGCGGTCGGCGAGGATGAAGGTATTGCCGCGCGCGCAGGTGCTCGGATCGAGGCCAAGCTTGCCCTCGCCGCGCGTGACGACCAAACGCAGATAGCCCTCCTGAGTATGAAATGCGGCGATAGTCTCTTGCACCGCAGTGGCGAGCGCAGTGCGGTGGTAGGGGATCGTCAAGCGTAGCGCGGCCGCTGAGCGATACAGGCGATCGAGATGGGCGGCGAGCCGGAAGGCGTGGCCATGATAGAAGCGAATGCCCTCGAACACACCATCGCCATAGAGCAGCCCATGATCGAACACTGAAACTCGCGCTTGGTCGAGCGCGACCAGCGTACCGTTCATCCAGCACACTGGATGCGGCAATGCGCGTTGGCGGCGTGAGGCATCGGCGATAAAGCTACCATCGGCTACGGCTGGCAAATCGGCTGGGACGAGTCCAATGTCTTGCAATGTGCGCTGGTCAAGCGTGGCCAATTCGCGCCGGATAGCGCTGCTACGCACGCAGCTGCGCAGGCAATTCCAGAAACGCAGCGGCAGATGGCTGAAGATATTCAGCCACGACTGGCGTGCTGGCACCCGGCCTGTGCGTGCTGACAATTTCCCTGGTAGCGGCGTAGTCATGGCTAGTCTCGTGTGTGATTTGACAGGCTCTAGCGTACGCACGATACTGAAACCGGTACAGATTCAATTGAAATGAGAATGAAGCGGTACAGATTGATCGTGTGATTAACTGTACTGCCGATGTAAGTCCTCAACTGTATTCCTGCGGCATGGAGCAAATCATGGCTGACACCAATCTCTACGAAAAACTGGCCGTGCGCCTGATGCAGCAGGTGGATCGCGGAGTCTATCCACCGGGTGCGCGCGTGCCCTCGGTGCGCGAAGCCAGTAGCCGGTTCAAGGTGAGCATTTCCACTGTGGTTGAGGCCTACCGGGTGCTGGAAAAGCGGGGCGTGATCGAGGCGCGGCCACAGTCGGGTTTCTACGTGCGTGCAAGGCAGTGGGAAGCGTCGTCCGAGCCGGAAACCTCCAGGCCGCAGGCCAAACCATGCGCGGTGAGCGTGGGCGATCTGGCGATGTCGGTGTTGCGTGCGTCGAGTCAGCCGAATGTGGTGCAGCTCGGCGTGGCCTCGCCGCATCCGAGCTTTTTGCCGGTGCGCGCCTTGAATCGTATCATCGCAGGCATCGCGCGCCGGGACGATGACCGCGCCATGCGCTATGACTTTCCGCCGGGCAATCGCGAACTACGGGTGCAGATCGCGCGGCGCATGGCGGCGGTGGGCTGCGATGTATCGCCGGACGATATCGTGACTACCAGTGGTTGCCAGGAAGCCTTACGCCTGTGTCTGCGCGTGGCGGCCAAGCCGGGCGATACCGTGGCCATCGAGTCGCCCGCGTTTTATGGCACCTTGCAGGCGATCGAGGCGCTGGGGATGCGCGCCCTGGAGATTCCCACGAACCCACGCGAGGGCATCAGCCTGGAAGCGCTCAAATTGGCACTGGAGCAGTGGAAGGTGGGCGCCGTGATGCTGGTGCCGAGCTTCGCCAATCCGCTCGGTTCATGCATGCCGGAAGAAAACCGGCGACGCTTGGTGCGGCTTCTCAATCAGCACGAGATCCCGCTGATCGAAGACGATATCTATGGCGATCTTGCCTTTGGCGCTACCCGGCCGAATGCGATCAAGGCCTACGATCGCAAGGGTACGGTGCTGTATTGTTCCTCGTTTTCCAAGACGTTGGCGCCGGGCCTGCGCGTGGGTTGGGCCGTGCCGGGCCTGTACCGGGACCAGGTCGCGCACCGTAAGTACGTGAGCAGCATGGCCACGGCCACCTTGCCGCAAATGGCGATCGCCGAGTATCTGGCGCAAGGGAGCTACGAGCGCCACTTGCGCAAAGTGCGCGTAACTTACGCGCAGCAAGCGCAGCGCATGGTCGAGGCCATCGCGCGCAATTTTCCGGCTGGCACGCGCGTCACGCGTCCCAGCGGCGGCTTCGTGTTGTGGGTGGAGCTGCCGGAGAAGGTGGATACGCTGGTACTGCACCGGCTGGCACTGGACAAAAACATCAGTATTGCCCCCGGACCTTTATTCTCTGCCAGCGGGAAATATCGAAACTGCTTCCGACTGACCTGCGCCTTGCCATGGGATGAGAAACTCGACCGCGCGCTGGTGACGCTGGGTGGTTTGGCGGAAGCCTTGGTATAGGGGCGTGATAAAAGCCTCATGGAGGGTAGGCCAGTGAAAAGTTCCAGATAGCGCCTGGAACACGTGCTGGCGGATTGCAGGGTCGATTGTAGTTGCTTGCGCTGTTGTTCGTTTTTGGCACGCAGTTGCTTTTGGATGCGTGCGTGGTTGCGGATGCGGGATGCTATCTCTGCCTCAGTCAGCGCGATGTCGCGTTGCTGGACGTGGATGCGCTGCGCTTATCCACGCTAACTGGGGAAAGCCACAAAAATATCCCCTATATTAAAAATAGAAAAAGGCCGCAATCGCGGCCTTTTCTGATGAATACATCGAATGCGGGTGCGCTTGGTTAGAATTTCAATTCAGCTTGCAACCGAAGTTTCTTGATATCTTTCGATAGTGCAGCTGCAGCATTGCGCGTGACATTGCTGGCATTGGTGTCGCCGCTGTAGTTGGCATATTTCATGGATAAGGTCAGATTTTTATCGATCTTTTTTGAGGCTAGCAAATTCCACTCTTTCCCATATCCGTAGCTTCGGCTGTCGCTGGTGTAGTCATGCTAAACCGCCAGGAGTTGCGTTCCCCACACGCTGCCACCGACACTCACACACGCATCGCGTAAGCCGTCTGTTATCAACAATTTCGTAGGTTGGGTTAGGCGTAGCCGTAACCCAACAAACAATGGGTACTGTGGCGGCATTTGTTGGGTTACGTCGCTGCGCGTCTAACCCAACCTACGTAAACTGTCCAAACAACAAAAAACGGGGTGCCGCAGCACCCCGTTTTTAATGGGACCAAACACGACTAGAAATCGTGACGCAGTCCGACGACCCAAGTAGAACGATCGG
>JANOTC010000270.1:0-3151 GCA_031416175.1 Gammaproteobacteria bacterium | reverse complement strand
ATAGCTCAAATACTTATACAAAATAACTATATATTAATATTCTTCTTTTGAAAAAAGGCGACAACGTCGCCTTGATCAACAAACCCTCGACAAACTAAATAAACAACGAAACATCGGATTCACCGGCGAATTCAAAGAAGGTTGCCGCGCCACCAAATTCAATGCCACCAATAAAGGCGCTCGGCGTGTACTCAAAAAGATCGACTGTCATTTGGCAGGCGATAAATTTGACTTCCGCTTCCTGGCACAGGCCACGCAGTTCTTCAACACTGGCCACGCCTTTGCGCTTCATTTTCGCTTTCATCATCGACGTCATCATGCCCTGCATCCCCGGCAGCGCTTGCAACATAACAGGCATGGGCATGGGCATCGGCATGCCTGGATTGCCCAATGATGTCACCTGCAACGTGAGGTCTTTTTTCAGCAATTCTAAACCGTAAAAAGTGAAGAAAATTTGGACCTCATACCCTAACGCGGCGGCTGTCGAGGCCAATATGAAAGGGGGATAGGCCCAATCCAAGCTTCCTTTTGTGGCTATAATCGCGAGTTTTTTTGCGTCTGACATAACACGTCATCCTAATCACAATTTTCTAACGCATAGCCCAAATTCGGTATTATCTATCGTGCGAACTTAGGCTTTCTTTATCAAGAAATAGAATTTATTGCCTTCTTGACGTGACTCTAGCAAGGGATTTCCTGTTTGCTTGGCAAACGCCTGGAAATCTTTCACTGCGCCTGGATCTGTGGCGATGATGTGAAGAACTTGGCCGCTGCTAAGCGATGCCAGACTTTTCTTGGCCCGTAAAATGGGCAACGGGCAATTCAGGCCGGATGCGTCTAGTTCTTGATCAAAATTTGCCATGGTATTCGACTCCTTCAATCTGGCTCGTTTAAAAATCTGAAGTTTATGTAGCTGCTACAACCGAATCGTTGCCGACCTTGGCCATGTAGTCTATTAAATGTCCGCTAGGTTTTGGCTGCAAATAGATATTTTTAATAGGCGGACAAAAGAATATCACAATGCGCCAATATTAAAATATGCAAATATAATGTCGGACCATCGGATACATTACCGTATCTAAATATTCGCTACCTGATTCTCGAAAACCGGGTCAGCTTTTGCATCCATGCAAAGTCTAATCCGGGTTGCGTCTAGGTAACGAATTCGATATAACCCTTTGGACTCCCATCATTTTCGTTTTTTAGGAGTAGTTCACGTGACCAAGACCGATTTTGAAACCCACGTTCGTTACACCGTGACCTTATCCGATGCCGAACAAAAACTTCGCCCAGCGAATATTTACGTATTAAAGCTGCACAGCGACGGTATGGTGGTACGCATGACGGAACGCGAGGGGCTGTTGCGGAATCTGAAGTTTGAGGACGTGGTTCGCATTGTCAAGTCCAAACCCGTGCCGAAAAACGAGCATTACAGCACGCCTGAAGCGATGTTGGAAGAAAAAAACTGGAAGAATCGCACTGAAATTTCGCACTATGCGACAGCACCCAATGCAGGCAAATAGTGAATAGGCGGCGGAACTGCCTGAGGCTGGATCACTCAAAGTTCGCGCCGCCCATTTTGCGCCTGCGGCACGGTTGCTTTGAGGATGTTCGTAGAGTGAACAACGATTGATTCGCACCATTCAAGTGTGTGTGCTTAGCGGGCTTCTCACCCTCGCGGCGACGTCGCGTGCTGGAACGGAAATCGCACTTCCTGCTATGGGAACCGATGTCAGCGCGCGTATGTCACCGGAGGAGGAGCAGAATCTTGGCGCTGCATTTATGCGGCGCATTCGCCAGGATATTCCTGTCATCGACGATCCTGAAGTGGCGGATTATATTTATAACCTAGGCTACCAACTGGTCGCGCACAGCGAATATCGACATCGACCGTTTCACTTTTTTGTTATCAATGACAACTCCATTAACGCGTTCGCCGGTCCCGGTGGATATATCGGTACGAATACCGGGCTAATTCTAACCGCGGAATCAGAAAGTGAAGTGGCCGCCGTGCTCGCGCACGAAATCGCACACATCACACAGCGCCATCTTGACCGAACCATGGACGCAACGGAAAAGCTGGGACTACCGACTGCCGCCGCGATTATCGCCGCGGTGGTATTGGGCGGTAATAATATAATTATCGCAGAAGCCGCTATCGCTGCCACACTAGCAGCTAATATGCAAACACAGCTCAATTTTTCGCGCACGCACGAAACCGAATCTGACCACATCGGCATGCAAACGCTGGCGCAAGCAGGCTATGACCCTAAAGCAATGCCGGGGTTTTTCGAGCGCTTGCAACAGAATGATCGTTTGTACGATGCGGGAACACCGGAGTTTCTGCGCACACATCCTGTTACAACTGACCGCATCGCGGAGTCGCGTGACCGAGCGGCGCAATATAAAAACGTCGTGAAACGGGATCAGGCACAATTTAATTTAATTAAAGCGAAATTACGCGTTATTTCGAATGGTGACGTGCAGAAACTGGCCAAGAACTATCGCGTTGAAATTGAAGAAGGGGCGTCGCGGGACAAGCGCGCAGAAATTTACGGTTATGCGTGGGCCTTGCTCATGTCACGCAATTACGCGGAAGCGCGCCGCCAGGCAAAAGCCTTGCTGGAGAGCGATCAACCGCGAATTCCGTATTTGTCGTTAATGGCGCAAATTGAAACAGCCGATGGTAAATATGCTAAAGCGCTTGAGCTGTATACGGCGGCGCTGAAGAGTAATCCTGGGAACTTCCCACTCAGTCACGGTTATGCGACAACCCTGTTGCTCGCGGGCCAGCCTAAGAAGGCCCGTGAAACATTGATTGGCATCGTAAAGGATCATCCCCTGCCACCGCTGTTTGAGCTATTGGCAAAGGCGTCGGATGATGCGGGTTTTCCGGGCGCTGCACATGAAGCGCTGGCGGAATATTACTTTCAAAACGGGCAAACTCAGGTTGCCATTCGTCAACTGGGCTTGGCTTTGCGGGAAAAGGATATCAATGCGGCGGATGCTGTGCGCATTGAGGCCCGGGTGAAGGAACTCAATGAATTGGCGAAGCTGGAGAAGGAGTTTTAGGTAGGCGTGTAGATACGGGTGGATTTTGGGTGGCCTTTTCGGCTATCCTTGCGACCCTACGGAGAGGTGGCAGAGCGGT
>JANOTC010000269.1:0-12108 GCA_031416175.1 Gammaproteobacteria bacterium | reverse complement strand
AGCGCTACCTCAACGCCCGCAGTACGTTACGCACGCTGTTGGCGCTTAATGTTGTGCCGATTGTGAATGAAAATGACACGGTAGCGACAGAAGAAATTAAAGTGGGCGACAACGACACGCTAGGCGCTTTAGTCGCCAATTTGGTGGAAGCAGACCGCTTGGTGTTGCTGACCGATCAGCCGGGATTGTATACGGCGGACCCGCGCAGTCATCCCGACGCAAAGTTTGTGCATGAAGCGAAAGCGGGCGATCCCGAGTTGGAAAGAATGGCGGGCGGCGCGGGCACGTTCGGCCGTGGCGGTATGATTACGAAAATTCGTGCGGCGACGCGTGCGGCGCGCTCCGGCGCGGCCACTATTATTGCGCCAGGTCGGGATGAAGGCGTTTTGTTACGTTTGGCGGACGATGATAAAACGATCGGAACGTGGCTGCATCCTGGTCAGCCTGTATTGTTGGCGCGTAAGCAATGGTTGGCGGCCTATCTGCAATTGCAGGGGCGACTAACGCTTGATGATGGTGCGGTGAAGGTTTTGCGCAGTGACGGTAAGAGTTTGTTGCCGGTTGGTGTCAAACACGTGGATGGCGAGTTTCAGCGTGGCGAAGTGGTGGCGTGCATTGATCTTGAGGGGCGTGAAATTGCGCGTGGGCTGGTGAATTATAGCTCTGACGAGGCGCGCAAGATTAAAGGCCGCTCAAGCACCGAAATCGAAAAGATTTTAGGCTACGTGGATGAGCCTGAATTAATTCACAGGGATAATCTAGTGCTGATTTAGTGGCTTTGTTGCCGATTTATTCGCTGAATCTTTTACTTTTCATGTGCAAACAAAAAAACCGGCCGTAGCCGGGTTTTTTGTTGCTCAAGGCTGACTTTTACGCCAGTGCTTTGAGACGAACAACCATGCGGGACTTGTAGCGTGCCGCCGTGTTCTTTTCGATGATGCCCTTATTCGCCATGCGATCAATCAAAGGAACCGCCGCTGTAAATGCAGCGTTTGCTTCCGTTTTGTCTTTCAAATCCAAGGCGCGACGAACGCGCTTGATGGAGGTGCGCATCATGGAGCGCATGCTGGCGTTGTGCTGGCGTGAGTCTTCATTTTGGCGTGCGCGTTTTCGAGCTTGGGCTGTATTGGCCAAGGTAATGCTCCTAGTCGTCTAAATAGAGTCTTGCTAGCGAAAACGCATCAAAATACGTCTCGCGAAAGAGGGGGCAAATTATGCGGATGTTGGTCGGGCATGTCAATGGGGTGAATTGCTTTATCGCTGGTCAAGGTGACAGAAACCCGGGCCGACAGTACACTGCCTAGGTTTGTTATACGCACAAGGGCGAGCGATCTGAGCCGTAAACTGTTGAAATCGACCGCCGTGGTCAGCGCGATGACGATGATTTCGCGCGTGCTGGGATTTGTGCGGGATATTATCGTTGCGCGCATGTTCGGCGCGGACGCGGGTACTGATGCTTTTTTTCTGGCTTTCAAGATCCCTAATTTTTTGCGCAGGCTGTTTGCCGAAGGTGCCTTCTCGCAGGCGTTTGTGCCGGTTTTGGCGGAATACAGAGCGAAGCGGACGCAAGAAGAGCTGAAAGACTTGGTTGATCGTGTGGCAGGAACCCTAGGTGGGATCTTGCTGCTGATTACCACGCTTGGGGTGCTTGCCGCGCCGATTCTTGTGGTTATTTTCGGGCCGGGATTTATTGGCCAAGATAGTAAGTTCGCGTTAGCGGCGGACATGTTGCGTATCACCTTCCCCTATTTGTTTTTTATTGCGTTAACGGCGTTTGCAGGCGGAATCCTGAATAGTTTTGGCCGTTTTGGCGTGCCCGCGTTTACGCCCGTATTCCTCAATTTGTGCATGATCGCCGCCGCCTTTTGGCTTACACCGTATAACGAACCCGGCATTGTGGCCTTGGCTTGGGGGGTGTTTTTGGCAGGTATTGCCCAATTGGTTTTTCAATTCCCGTTTTTGGCCAGGCTTGGGTTATTGCCGCGCCCACGCTGGGGTTGGCGGCATGAGGGCGTATCGCGAATCTTGCGCCTGATGTTGCCTGCGATCTTTGGTTCGTCGGTTGCGCAAGTCAATCTTCTGATCGACACGATTCTGGCTTCTTTCTTGGTGAGTGGCAGTATCAGTTGGCTTTATTATTCGGATCGCCTCGTAGAGTTCCCCTTGGGCGTGTTTGGGATCGCGCTGGCCACGGTGATCTTGCCAAAGCTGGCCAAAGATCACGCCAACGCGCTACCTGAGCGATTTACCGGTACGATTGATTGGGGCCTACGGATCACGCTGTTGGTTGGCGCACCGGCCACAGTGGGCTTGGTGGTGCTCGCCGCGCCCATGTTGGCCACTTTGTTTTATGGCGGCGAGTTCAAACAAGAAGATGTACATATGGCCAGCCTGAGCTTAATGACGTACTCGCTGGGCTTGTTGGGATTCATGACGGTTAAAGTGTTGGCCCCTGGCTTTTATGCGCGGCAGGATACGATGACGCCGGTCAAAATCGGGGTGGTCGCGGTGGGCGCGAACTTGGGTTTTAGTGCTGTTGTCGTGCTGCCGATGGTGCTGTTGAGTATTCCGGGCGCACATGCGGGATTGGCGGGCGCGACAGCGTTTGCTTCGTTCGTCAATGCGGGCCTGCTGTTTCGGCGCTTGCGTCAGGATGGCATTTATAACCCGCTGCCGGGGTGGGGGCTGCTTGTCGGGCGGGTGTTTTTGGCGTCGCTGGTGATGGCAGCCATGTTATGGTGGTTTCCAGCGCCGATCGAGCAGTGGTTACAATGGAGTGCGATAACGCGCGGATTGAACCTGCTGGTGTGGATTGGCCTGGGCGCACTCGTGTATGGGCTTACGTTGGCCGCGACCGGGCTGAATTTCAAGCAGTTGCTGAAGGCGAGCGGTTAATCCCGCTATAATAGCGTTTTCTCACCGTGTGGCTGGCGTTCTGAACGTATGGAGATTCTTCGAAATATTGGTACGCTGTCGGTAGCGCGCCAGGTGCCGTGTGCGGTGACGATTGGAAATTTTGACGGTGTGCATAGCGGCCACCGTTTTCTTTTCAAGCGTCTGCGCGAGCAGGCTAAGCAGAGTGGGGCGCGCTCGACCGTTGTTACGTTCGAGCCGCATCCGCAGGAGTTTTTCGGGCCGGACGTCGCCTTGCCGCGCTTGACTCGCTTTCGGGAAAAAATGGAAATGCTGGCCGACGAAGGCGTTGAGCGCGTGTTGGCCTTGCGCTTTAATCGTAAATTCGCGACGCAAAGTGCTCATGATTTTGTGCAAAAAATATTGGTCGACGTGCTGCAAACTAAATATCTGTTAATTGGTGACGACTTTCGCTTTGGTCATGCGCGGGTGGGTGATTTTGCAATGCTGGAACGCGCTGCGATTCAATTTGGATTTCGATTAGAGCGCGCGCCGACGTTTGACTTAGGCGGCGTTCGTGTTAGCAGCACGGGTGTGCGAGAGGCTTTGGCGCAGGGCGATATGACAGCGGCGGCTGTTTTGCTAGGGCGACCCTATTGGATTGGCGGGCGGGTGGCGCACGGCGATAAGCGTGGTCGCCTCTTGGGCTTTCCCACCGCCAATATTCATCTGCGCAGGCGCGCGGTGCCGCTAGGCGGTGTTTTTGCGGTGACAGTGGATGGGTTGGGAGCGACGCCGTTATATGCGGTGGCTAATGTTGGCATACGCCCGACGGTTGGCGGCAAACGCGCGTTGCTGGAAGTGCATTTATTCGATTTTGACGCAGAACTTTATGGTCGACATCTGCGCGTTAATTTCCTTAAACGACTGCGACCGGAGCAACGTTTCGACGGTTTAGACGCGTTGACGCGACAAATTGGCTTGGACGTTGTGGCTGCGCGCGAATTCTTCGCGGCGCGAAATGTTTAAACGTATTCCTTCACATTAATTCTGGCAGAGCGCTAGTTCGGACGACGGTATGCAAGGCGAAAGCAAAAGTTATAAACACACGTTGAATCTTCCCGAAACCAAGTTCGACATGAAGGCGAACTTGCCGACGCGTGAGCCGATTATGCTCAAACGCTGGGGTGAAATGGATTTGTACACGCGTTTGCGCGCCGTGGGGAAGGGTCGTCCAAAGTTCGTGTTGCATGACGGGCCGCCTTACGCCAACGGCGACATTCATATCGGGCACGCAGTGAATAAAGTGCTGAAGGACATTATTGTAAAGTCAAAAACCTTGAGCGGATTTGACGCGCCTTATGTACCCGGCTGGGATTGCCACGGTTTGCCGATTGAGTTGCAGGTCGAGAAAAAAGTAGGCCGTGTCGGCGCGAAAGTTGACGCCAAAACATTTCGTAAAGCCTGTCGTGAATATGCGGGAAAGCAAGTTGCCCAGCAACGGGAAGACTTCAAGCGCTTAGGTGTGTTTGGTGATTGGGACCATCCTTATTTGACGATGGATTTCGCCTTCGAAGCCAATATTGTGCGGGCGTTGGCGCGCATTGTTGAGAATGGGCATTTGCATAAAGGCTTTAAGCCGGTGCACTGGTGTATTGATTGCGGATCGGCGCTCGCTGAGGCCGAAGTCGAATACGAAAATAAGCGTTCGCCAGCGATTGATGTGCGTTTTTCTGTGGTTGATGACGCGGCATTTTTGGCCCGTTGCCGAAGCGCGGAAGGTCACGCCGGTCGTGGCCCAATCTCTGTGGTGATTTGGACAACGACACCGTGGACCTTGCCTGCGAATGAAGCGGTGGCCCTCAATGCGTCGTTGGAATATATGTTAGTGGAAGTGGAGGGCGCGCAAGGTGTTGAACGCTTGTTGGTGGCGGCGGCATTGCGTGATCAAGTGTTAGCGCGATTTGCGGTCGAAACGCATCGCGTGGTGGCGACGTGTCTTGGCGCGGATTTAGAAGGGGTGGTGTTGGCGCATCCTTTTTATGCGAAGCAAGTTCCCATTATTCTCGGCGATCACGTGACGACGGAAGCCGGTACCGGTGCGGTTCATACGGCGCCCGCCCATGGTCAAGATGATTATGTTGTGGGTGCGCGCTACAATTTGCCGGTCGTGAATCCTGTCGGCTCGGATGGCAAATTCGTTGAGGGCACGCCCTTGTTTGCCGGTCAGCACGTTTTTGCCGCGAATGATCAGGTGATCGAAACGCTCAAAGCGCAAGGCAAATTGGTGCAAATGCATGCGCTTAACCATAGCTATCCGCATTGCTGGCGGCATAAAACGCCGATCATTTTTCGGGCGACGCCGCAGTGGTTTATTAGCATGGAGCAAAATGGCCTACGCGATAAGGCGATGTCAGCCATTGCGCAGGTGCAGTGGGTGCCGGATTGGGGTCAGGCGCGCATTCAAGGAATGATCGAGAAACGCCCGGACTGGTGCGTCTCGCGGCAGCGCACATGGGGTGTGCCCATTACACTCTTTGTGCATAAGGCGAGTGGCCAATTGCATCCACGCACGCAGGAATTAATGGAAGCCGTGGCGTTGCGCATGGAGCACGCGGGAATTGATGCGTGGTTTGATCTACGCGCTGACGAATTGCTCGGCAGTGACGCAGAGCACTATGAAAAAGTGACCGACACCTTGGACGTTTGGTTCGATTCAGGCGTCACCCACTTTGCGGTGTTGATGCAAAGACCGGAACTGCATTTTCCAGCGGATCTTTATTTGGAAGGCTCGGATCAGCATCGCGGTTGGTTCCAGTCTTCGCTATTGTCATCGTTGGCTGTACATGAAGCGGCGCCGTATCGCGCGGTGTTAACGCACGGTTTCACGGTCGATGCGCAAGGCCGCAAGATGTCGAAATCGGTGGGTAACGTGATTGCGCCCCAACAGGTAATGAATAGTCTCGGTGCCGATGTTTTGCGATTGTGGATTGCGGCGGCGGATTATCGCAGCGAAATGAGCGTGTCTGATGAAATCTTGACGCGGATGTCGGAGAGTTATCGTCGCTTACGAAATACGGCGCGTTTCTTGTTGGCAAATCTAGCTGGTTTTAATCCAGAGACGGATGCGGTTTCGATGGAAGCGATGTTGCCGTTAGATCGCTGGGCGTTGGCGCGGGCGATTCAATTACAGCAAGAGATTATTGCTAATTACGACGATTATGAATTCCATGCTGTGTTTCAGAAGATACATAATTTTTGCAGTGTGGATTTGGGCAGTTTCTACTTAGACGTTATTAAAGATCGTCAGTACACGGCGAAGAGCGATAGTTTGGCCAGGCGCTCTGCGCAAACGGCGATTTATCATATTGTGAAAGCGTTCGCGGGTTGGACGGCACCGATTTTGAGTTTTACGGCGGAAGAAATTTGGCAGTTCATTCCGGGGGCACGTACGGAAAGCGTGTTTTTGGAAAGATGGCATGCATTTCCTGCGCTGAGCCTAGACGCGCGTTTTACGGACAGCTATTGGCAGCAAGTTTTAGAAGTGCGGGCGGGCGTTTCCAAAGAATTGGAAGGCTTGCGCGTGGGCGGAAAAATCGGCAAATCGCTAGAAGCAGAAATCGATTTGTTCTGTGGACAAGAACTTTTTGATCGCTTGTCGTGGCTAGAAGATGAATTGCGCTTCGTGCTCATTACGTCGGAAGCGCGTTTGCATTCGTTGACGCAGCGCGGTGCTAACGATGTATTCGTCAAGCTCGATTCGGGTGATGAGTTGTGGGTGCGGGCGCAGCCTTCGGAGCATGTGAAGTGTAGCCGCTGTTGGCATCGTCGCAGTGATATTGGGATTCACCCGGAACATCCGGAAATTTGTGCACGTTGCGTCGACAACGTGATTGGACATGGCGAAACGAGGCGCTACGCGTAATGATTAAATGGCTTTGGATTTCGTTGGTGGTGGTGGTGCTGGATCAGTTCACCAAGTGGTTGGCGAGCAGCAACTTGGAAATGTTTAGCCCGGTCGCGGTTGCTCCGTTGTTTAACTTAACCTTGATGCATAATGCCGGCGCGGCGTTTAGTTTTTTGAGCGATGCAGGCGGTTGGCAGCGGTGGTTTTTCACCGTGCTGGCCTTAGGGGTGAGTGTGCTTATCGTTTTTTGGTTGCGCCGACTGCCGTCGACTGAGAAAACGACGGCGATTTCGCTGACGCTTATTCTAGGCGGCGCGTTAGGAAATGTGATTGACCGGGTGCGCTTTGGCTATGTGGTCGACTTCTTGGATGTGTACGTGGGTACGGCGCATTGGCCCGCATTTAATGTCGCCGACTCTGCGATTACCGTGGGTGCCGTAATCCTCGTGTTGACCAGTTGGCGTGGCGGGCCGAAATCGACAGCAGATGTTCATAAGTAAAGTTAGTTCCTGTTGGCGTGGTTTGCGGGAGGATGTAATTTGACGATCATTCATGTAGTCGCTGCGGCTATCTTTGATAGTCAAAACCGCGTGTTGGTGGCGCAACGTCCAGCACATGTGCACCAAGGTGGTCTGTGGGAGTTTCCTGGTGGCAAGTTGGAGCCGGGTGAGTCGGCCGAGCAGGCGTTGCGGCGCGAGTTGCAAGAAGAGCTAGGCATTGACGTTGTTCGGGCGCGGCCGCTTATTCAAATTCGGCACGACTACCCTGATAAATCGGTCTTGTTAGATGTGTGGCGGGTGGATGAATTCGCCGGGCAGCCGCATGGTCGTGAGGGACAGCCAATAGAGTGGGTGGGGCCAGAGTGGTTGCCGTTGCGCGAGTTTCCTGCCGCCAACAATGCTATTGTTGCTGCCGTGCGCTTGCCATCGCAGTGTTTGATAACGCCGGAACCGCATCATCGCGACCAATTTTTGCGCGACTTAGATGAATCGCTGACGGGCGGAATTAGTTTGGTTCAGTTGCGTGCCGCTTCCCTTTCTGCAGAAATGTATAAATCGTTGGCTTGGGAATGTTTGCAACTGACCAGTCAGCACGGAGCGAGTTTGATATTGAACGGCCCGGCTGAGCTGGCGTTAGAAATTGGCGCTGATGGTGTGCATTTAAATAGCTTTAGGTTTTGGGAAGCGACCCGTCGACCTTTGCCCAATTCTATGTGGGTGAGCGCGGCGGCTCACAACGCAGATGATGTGCGTCGCGCCAGTGAGTTGGGTCTGGATTTTGTGCTGCTATCCCCCGTGTTGGCGACGCCTACCCATCCTGATGCGGTGCCGCTCGGTTGGGATGTTTTTGCGGAAATTGTGCAATCCGCGCGCTTGCCGGTTTATGCGCTGGGTGGGGTAGGTTCGGCACACACGGCGGTGGCGCAGTCTTTGGGTGGACAAGGTGTCGCAGGTGTTCGTCAATTTTGGTCTGGCCAGGCATAACGATTGCTGGGTTAAGTAAATACCTTATTCTGCGGAAGAAAATGCGTGTCTGAACCGTTGGTTATTCTGCTCAGTGTCGACAAAGTGTTGTGCGCGCAGGTGCGTGACGCCTTGACGGGTTCCCCCTTACGCTTGCTCGTAGTGCCGACGCGCGAAGCGGCGCTTCTGGCGGCCGCAGAAGAGCAGCCTGGCGCTATTGTGGTAGATGTCACGAGTGGACTCGTGCCGAACGTGGGAATGTGGGTGCGAGAAATCCGCAATCACTGCGACCCCAGTACGTCGATTTTGTGTCTGATTGATTTTTCGCTCGTTTCGGCGCGCGTGGCGGCGTTGCGGGCGGGGGCGTTGCGCTGTATTGCGAAGCCGCTAGATGGCGCGCGTTTGGGCGAGTTGCTCGCCGATGTTGCTTGTCCGATTGGGACGCCGCCCGTTAGCGTGTTGATTGTCGACGACGATGAAGCGGTGGCGCAACACCACGCCGAGTTATTAATCATGCGCGGCGTTGACGCGCGCACGGTTTCAGATTCGACGCAGGTTTTAGATGTAATGCGCGACTTTGTCCCGGACGTGTTACTGCTGGATATGTACATGCCTGGCCTGAGTGGGTTGGAAGTCGCCGCGCTGCTGCGTGAAGATGATCGTTATCTCAATGTGCCGATTGTTTTCCTTTCTGTTGAACGCCAATTTGAACGCCAATTGGCTGCGCTAAGTTGGGGCGGGGATTTATTTCTAACTAAACCTGTGGGTCCGGCAGAATTAGCCACGGTCGTGTTTTCTCGCGCTCGCCGAGCCAGGCGTTTGTTAGCGTGGAGCAAGGGTGGGCAGTCATTCGCGGCTAAGCGCAATGCGCAGGCGGAACCGATTGAAGCATGGCCGGTGACTATTTTGTACGTGGACGGCAGCTTGGAAATGCAGTCGCTGGTCCGTGATTTGTTTTCACAATGGACGTTAGTCACGTTAATCACTTCAAATAAAGGCGGTCTGGCCTGCCAGTTGGCGGAAACGTCGCGGCCGCATCTAATAATATTAGGGGTCGAACTGCCCGATATGGATGGCTTTGAAGTGCTGAGAAAACTGCGCGCAGCGCCGTTAACGACCTGGATACCGGTATTAGCGTTGAGTGAAAATACGGCGCCGAGCGAACGTAAACGTGCAATGGATGCCGGGTTTCAAGGCTTATTGACGATGCCTATCCAGGCGGGTGAGTTTTTTCGAAATGTGAAGACGCTGTTAACCGATGTGGTGACGGACGAAAATTAAGCTTTAGAGCGCGCACCGATTGGGGGCGTTTGGTTAATGGTTGTTGCACCGATTTCAGGCGAAAATTTCGTCAATCTTCTATGTTTGCACTGATGCGGTGCGTTGTCGGAAAATTAACTTTCTAACCTATTGATTTTTATAAGCGGTGCTTAGGCATGGTTCGTGCCTTCTTTGCCCCATTGTTTTGATCTTAGGGTGATTTATGGATGCTTTTAAGTCGGGTGGAGATGTCTTATTTGTATTGCTGGGCGCTATTATGGTGCTTGCGATGCATGCCGGTTTCGCGTTTTTAGAGGTCGGCACGGTTCGAAAAAAGAATCAGGTCAATGCCTTGGTTAAGATTATTGTGGACTTCGCCGTGTCCACGCTCGCTTATTTTTTCGTTGGCTACAGTGTGGCGTATGGCGTAAGTTTTTATTCGGGCGCCGAAACATTAGTCGCCAAGAACGGTTACGAGCTGGTTAAGTTCTTTTTCTTGCTAACTTTTGCGGCGGCAATTCCGGCCATTGTATCCGGGGGTATCGCAGAGCGGGCACGTTTCTACCCACAGCTATTCGCCACGGCGGCGCTGGTCGGACTGGTTTACCCTTTGTTCGAAGGCATTAGCTGGGCCAATAAGTTTGGCATTCAAGACAGCATAAAGGCGGCTTTTGGCGCTAATTTCCATGACTTTGCCGGTTCCGTTGTTGTGCATGCCATGGGGGGTTGGATCGCTTTGGGCGCTGTTGTCGTGTTGGGCGCGCGGGTCGGTCGTTATGGCAAGAACGGTGTAGTACACGCGCATCCGCCATCGAGTATTCCATTTTTAGCGTTAGGCGCATGGATTTTGACGGTGGGCTGGTTTGGTTTCAACGTGATGTCGGCGCAGACGATGGAAGCGGTGAGCGGCTTGGTGGCGATTAACTCGTTGATGGCGATGGCCGGTGGGATTCTGGCTGCACTCGTCATGGGGCGCAACGATCCTGGGTTTGTGCACAATGGGCCGCTGGCTGGGTTGGTCGCTGTGTGCGCAGGCTCGGACATCATGCACCCACTTGGTGCGTTGATGACGGGCTTGGTGGCCGGTGTGCTCTTTGTTGTGACGTTCACCCTTGCGCAGAACAAATGGAAAATCGACGATGTGCTGGGTGTTTGGCCGATGCATGGTCTGTGTGGCGCGTGGGGTGGCCTGGCGGCGGGGATCTTCGGTCAACAAGCCTTGGGCGGTTTGGGTAATGTGAGCATGATGGCGCAAGTGGTGGGTACGGCGATGGGCGTCGGTATTGCGACGGTCGGTGGGTTTGCGGTTTATGGTGCGCTGAAATACACGGTCGGCGTTAGGCTGAGTGCAGAAGAAGAATATAACGGCGCGGATCTGAGCATTCACAAGATTTCGTCGGAACCTTACGATAGGGAGCGCTTGTTGTAATTGCGGTCGAACGAGAACCAGGCTGCGCGATTAGGGGTGACCATGGCACTACTCGAATTCCGCCAAAATGGTCAAGCGTTGACGATCCGGGTTTCCGACCCGGTCGGCCGCTCATGCAAACGATTAGCGCCACTGATCTGGCCCGAAATACCCGCGAGATTCTGGACAAAGTTGCCAGCCACGGGGAAACCGTCGCTGTCGAACGTAACCGCATCCTGATCGCTAAAATCGTGCCGCCTGAGCGAACCATGACAGCGGCTCAGGCACTCAACGGACTCAAGTTTATGCTCACACCAACACAAGCTGTAGCCTGGCTCAAGGACAGCAAGGAGAGCTTTGACCAAACGGTGCGGGACCCTTGGGCCTGATTTTTGATAGCTGTATCTGGATAGGCCTCGCCGCAGGCCAGGTGGAGCGCGAAGCCGTTATCGCCGCCGCAGGTGAAGCACCGGTTTTTACGTCGGTGATCTCGCTGGGCGAGCTACGTTTTGGTGTGGAAGCCTGTGCCGACCCAGCCGAACGAGCAGTGCGAGCAGCCTATTTGCGCCAGATGGAGAGTCGACCGACCCTGGCTGTTTCCACGCACACCGCAGCGGCTTTTGGTGTACTCGCAGCTGCCGTCAAGCAGGCTGGCCGGTCGCCACGACCGCACTATAACGATCTGTGGATAGCCGCACAGGCTATAGAACATGGATAAACACTATTAACTCTCAACAGTAGTGATTTTACCGGATTACCGGGGTTGCAGTGGATGGCGCTTTCACCCAATGCACAGGTGTAGAAAGGACAGCATAAATAACGTGACAAGTATTTCAGTGCGGGTGAGTGTAGGCTGCGATTGTTCGTCGCGAACCCTACTGCCCCACGGGTTTGAAGGAGTCCAGGATAGCGTCCCATACTTTGAGTTTTTCTTCGAGTTGCCCGTCAGGGGATTCCATGGTTATCTCAATTTCAGGGAAATCGCCCGAGTTTTTTTTGCCGTTGTACATCCACGCGAAGCTGAGCTTGACGTCACCATCGGATTTCATCCGGTCTACTTCTTCCTCCCCGGATATTCCAGACAGCGCGCGTTTGCGCGACCGAATGCGATCAATCGCCACCCCAGCGGCATACCCCGAAGAAATCAACGCGGCTGTGCGCTCGATCAGTCCGTGTTCTTCGACCTGATGCGTATCTTTAGTCTCGATACGAAATAC
>JANOTC010000268.1:0-2640 GCA_031416175.1 Gammaproteobacteria bacterium | reverse complement strand
GGTGCTTCGCTTCGATGCACTAGCTGACCATTCACTTCAGCACCCATGGCCATTTCAATCAAACTGTAATACACATTACCTGTGACGCGGGCGTTGGCGGCAAGTTCAATGCGCTCGGCGGCGTAAACGTCACCTTGGATCTTTCCATGCAGAACGACATTGGTAACGCGAACTTCACCCTCAATCGTTCCTTGGTCACCCAGTTGCAATAATGCTCCTTCCTCGGTCGCGACGATATTCCCTTTGACTTTGCCATCTACCGCCAAACCACCTGTAAAAACGATGTTTCCGATGATTTCGGTATTGTGGCCTATAAAGGAGTCTATTTTGGCTGTGCGGCGCTTTCTTCCTAACATAATTCGAGTCCAACTCCCGTTAGCGGTTAATCCCTAAACTCGTAACCGCGATTACCCATTAAGGTCGCGTCATCCGCATTGAGCAACAAAATTTAGCGGCAACGCTCGAACCGGCGATACGTTACTTCGTGGAACTGAAGTCATGCAAGTCTTATATTACAGTTCTTTCGCGTGACTTCAGAGAACCCTTCCTGCCTGGCATAACTATCGACGGCTACGTGAAGAAACTTAATCCATTTCAGTCTTTCAGTTTCGTGCCGATCTATTCGTCGAGCGCAAGATGCCAAACTCGCGAACATATGGTTTGCTTTGGATGCAGGATATGCCAATATTTACAACGTGTTCCAGGACTGCCAGACCATGACGAGTCATATGTTAAAACGGCGCCACAAAAACTGCGCGAAATCGCGCCCGCTTCCATTCTGCACGATTATCGCCCTGATGTTTACTTTCGGCACCGCCATGGCCGAGACGGTTTACGTCGATGACACGTTGCGTATCGGCGTCCGCGCTGAGCCCAGTGGTCACGTTTCCTCATTATCCATCATCAGTTCCGGAACGGCGCTAGAAATATTGGAACGGCGAGCGGGATATACGCGCGTACGCACCCCCAGCGGCCAACAAGGCTGGGTAAAAAGCGCTTATTTAACAACGCAACGTCCACTACGATTCGGATTGGAGGAGGCCAAGAAGAAAATCGATGCTCTCGAACATGAGTTAGCGCAAGCGCGAAATAGCGCTAAAACAAGTTCATTGACGGCGACCTCCGCGACGAAAGATAAAGAGCCTCTGGCAATCGCCAACGCTGACTTAGCCGTGACCAGTGACGAAGGCTTGCGCAAAACATTGGCAGAGTTGGAACGCGACAAGGCGCGGCTCATGCAGCAAGTTCGCGATGCACGTCAGAAATCTGCAACGGCGCCATCTGCCTCCAGTCGGTTCGTGAACTGGGTGGACTCCATTACGGGCGACGCGAATCCCAATTTAGTTTTAATCGCGTTGATTGGCCTAATGTTGTCGATAGGATTCATAATGGGCATGGGTTGGCACCAGCGCCACGTCTCACGTCGCCTGGGTGGTATTCGCCTGTAGGTAATCAAGAAGGTAGGACAAATTTATCAGCGTGCGAGAGCACGCTGTTAGTCAAAGGGCCACGTGCTAAGACTTTTTTGAGGCCTCGTCTGTTTGTACTTGCTGCGGCCGCGCTCTAACATTGACCCGCAACCATTTATTTAAATCTTCCCATATCGCTGTCGCTTCCGCTTCTTTGGGCATTGAACCCGCCGTTGGCAATTCAATGGTCACAACGGGAATTGAATTTTGTGTTCCTGCGTAATTTCCTAGAGAGCCGGGATAAGTTCCCAACAAGCTGAGACGCAGTTTACCTAGTCGCTTAGGCGCCGCCATCGGGCCGTCGTAGTCGAGAATGCCGTGCGGCGCATGGACAGAAACGATGGCGTCTGGGCGCACCTCTTGAATTAATTCGGCTAACCACTTTGATTCTGGCTCGCTCAAAGGCGCCACACCTGGATAGCGACGCGGGCTGCGCTTAGTCACTTTTATCCAATGCGCCTGACTCTCCACATTCCAATTCGGTGTCGGAAAGTTTCGATTGAGGTCAACACCATTCGCGTTAGTGCGCGTGGCTCGGGGATTCAAGAGTCCATCGGGATTGAGGAGCGGAACAACGGTCCAATCAAACAAGCCGCTTCTGTATTCATTAAGTGCGCGTATCCAACGAAACACGATGCTCACGGAGGAAAACTCGTCGCCATGGATTCCGCCGATTAAGAGAATTCGCCCATTGGGCGCGACACCGGAAACGGCACCGTACTTTTTAATTAAAATAGGCTCGCCGAGGACGGAACGGCCCGATGTCGCGACCAAGCCACTTGAGACACAGTCGGTGCGACGGACACTGTTTAATTTCGCTGCCACTTTGGAGCACAGGGCAATGGATACGTCGTTGTCCACTGCCAGCTCGGATTCCTGCGCAGTGGGATCAGATGCGGGGTTACTTTCGGCCGCTGTCGGGGGCGCCACAACTTCTTTCGTGGGTGATTTTTTCGCCGTTACTTTTCCAGAGGCGTAAGCGGGAAAGGCCGCGACTGCCGCTAAACCAAGAAATAACGTAGCGGCAAGCGGTGCGCTTAGCACTCGGTTTGGTAAAATTTGATTGACGTGTTTCATGCATTGTCCAAACTAATTCCTGATGGGTAGCAAGTCATCTTGCTGCCCATCAGGCCAATCGAATGTCCGCTCGATGCGCTTGGCTTTAAGCGGG
>JANOTC010000267.1:0-2487 GCA_031416175.1 Gammaproteobacteria bacterium | reverse complement strand
GAAACGACTGCGCGCCGTGGATTTCACACGCGATAGGCACCGGCACTCTAATCGCGCCCGCTTTAGCAAGTTCATGCAAACCCTCGCGTTCCGCACAAAACATGTCGAAACAATCAGCATTGTTCGTTTTTACGAAATAGCGGTGGTCTGCGCCTGCGATGATCCAGGCGTCGTGAATGCAGCCACCACCCACAGAACGCTTCGATTCAATCTTGAACGGCGCGCCAAGGTGTTTTTCGACAACGGTTTCGATGAAACGCCACGGCATGGCTTCCCTCGCGTACCGAGATTAATGCTTTTTGAAGATGCGTTGCTTTTCTCGATCCCAATCGCGATCTTTTTCCGTCGCGCGCTTGTCGTGGGACTGTTTGCCTTTGGCCAAGCCTATCTTTGCCTTGGCAATCGACCCCTTCCAATAGAATCCTAAAGGGATGAGCGTGTAGCCTTTTCGTTCAACCGCGCCAATTAATTTTGCCAACTCGGCGCGATTTAGAAGCAGCTTACGCGTTCGCGTGGGGTCAGGAATGATGTGGGTAGATGCCGTATTCAGCGGGGTGATGATCGAACCGATCAACCACGCCTCGCCATTTTTCAGCAAAACATAACTATCACTAATTTGCACGCGGCCATCGCGGAGACTCTTCACTTCCCACCCCAACAAAGACAGACCTGCTTCGTAGGTTTCTTCAATGGTGTAGTCGTGACGCGCTTTTTTGTTGAGCGCGATAGTGGAGTCGTCGTTTCTTTTGTGTGGTTTACTCATAAGTCGCCGCATTATAACCGGGTACGGGCCAACCGACCACGGGGGAATTTTCGGCATTCATATTGCAATTGTACCTCCATCTTACATAGCTCGCACGCAAGCGAGAAATTATTCATCAATTTCAAGCACAAGGCATGGGCCATACCGCTATGGTGCACTCAGATTCGCAAACACCCTCGGCCGCCAAATCGGCAAATAGTGGCCACGCTTCCTCGCTCTCACGCGTCGATTCGGCTCGGGCAGAAAAGTTTTACAGCCAATGGTTGCGGCCGCTCGTCGCTCCCTATCTCGGCATTAGCTGGTCAACCCGTGGTGCGACAACGTCTGGCTCCCATGCTGAACTCAAGACAGATATCGACCTCGCCTCCTTGGTAGAGTGCCTCCGTGATTTACCGGGTTCCATTGTCATATTGCAACGCGACGTGACGGCGGACGAGTTGGCCTATTTATCCAATAACATTAAGTCGCCACTCATAGACTGTTCCGACCTTTATGCGGATACCGACGAAATGGCCGCTGCAGTGAGTCTGCTCCATGATGTCATCGGCGTGTCCGATCTCGCCCATGAGCTGCGCCGCCTGCAAAATAAGCCTGCAAAACTGTTTTCACCCTTACCTACCGACATTGAAGAAACTGAAACGCACACCCCGTTACTCAACTCAGCTATTCAGAATGTAGAGACGTATGCAGAGAATTCGCAAGACGGATGGAAATCTGCATTTGCCAAATTGCGCAATGATTTGGCGTCTGATTGGCAAGAAGCGCCACAAACTGCCGCGCCCGCAGGCAACAACTCCAACACCAATCTCATTGCCCACGCGGCCTCGTTGGTTACAGGTGCGCTTGTAGACACTACACTCGATCACGTTCGTCCGATGATCGCGTTGTTCAATGGCGCGCGTTTCTCAACACGCGCGAAGATGAACATATTCGTTTACCACACGGCAATGGGAAGTGCGTCCAAGCTTGACTATAGCGACGTCAAGATGAACCTTGGCAATTACGATTATGAGCTTGTATTAAACACCTTTGTCGCATCAGTTCGACGCTGGCGTGACGATGCGCACATCTATTTGGTCACGAATAGCGACTCAACACTGTTCAAATTCAGTGACGACAAAACACGTGTCGTTGGCCTGAACGTAACAACCGATCAACCGATGTACGAACGTGTCAACGCGATGTACGCTTATGTACATTCAGAAGCCTTCGACTCCGACACACTCTTTCTTGATAGCGATGCGTTTTTAAACTCGCCCTTTGATACGTACCTGGAAGGCAATTATGACGTCGCCATTACCACGCGTGAGGGCAGTGGTTTAATGCCGGTGAACGAAGGCGTTATTGTCGCGCGCTGTGAGAAAAAAGAACGTGTACAAAATTTTTTCCGACGATACCTCGCCACCTATGACCATTTATGTGACGACCCCGCCATTCGAAATTACGGTGACGTCCGCAAATGGCGTGGCGGACAGCTTTCCCTCAATGCAATTAGCTATGATGCGGCGCCTTTTTCGCCGTACCGACAACTTGATCTAGCGGGCACGACACTTCGCACACTCCCCTGCGACCCGTTTAACTATTCCTGGGAATACGGGCAAAGCGTCGACCCTGAGCTACTCAGAAACAAAATTGTGATTCACGTTAAAGGGGCGCGAAAATTGGCGCTCGATAAAATTGGCGCCATATTAGAATCGTTCGGTGCTAAATCACCGACGTCGGCA
>JANOTC010000266.1:0-5615 GCA_031416175.1 Gammaproteobacteria bacterium | reverse complement strand
GAAGATAGAGAACGCGTTTATCTGCTATTTCAGTCGGTTGTAGCGGAGAAATCCGAATGTGATTTCGAATGTCGAATTTTTCGTGTCGATGGCTTGCAACGTTGGATTTGGGGGCATGGGAAGATATTTTCCAACTCGACGGGCGACGCTGTAAAAATGCTCGGAATGGTGCTCGACATTACTGCGCGTAAACAATTAGAAGAAGCCCTTGTAGATAGGGAAAAAGAATTTCGTTCGTTAGCTGAGTCGATGCCGCAAATTGTTTGGGCCACGCGCGCCGATGGCTGGAACATTTATTTTAACCAACAATGGGTTGACTACACTGGTCTCAGCTTGGAAGAAAGTCACGGACAGGGTTGGAATAAGCCGTTTCACCCTGATGACCTGAAACGTGCTTGGGATGCTTGGCAGAATGCAGTCCACAACCGAGGGTCTTATGCGATGGAATGCCGTCTACGGCGTGTCGATGGTATCTATCGCTGGTGGTTGATTCGAGGTGTGCCCGCGTTGGATGAAGGTGGAAACATCGTGAAGTGGTTTGGTACCTGCACGGACATTGAAGACATCAAATTGAATGAAGCCAAACTACGAGAAAAAAATATCGAGCTAGAACGTTTTACCTACATGATTTCTCATGACCTTAAGAGCCCGCTGGTCACCATTGGAACATTTTTGAACTATTTAGAACAAGACTTGGCGAAGTCGGATGTTGATCTGGTCGCAAAGGATATGCACTATATCGCGAAGGCGGCTGAAAAGATGGGCCGAATGCTAACCGAACTCTTTGAATTTACGCGCGTAGGCCGTGTTAGACAAAAATTGGTATTCGCACAATGGCGCGATGTGGTAGACGAGGCGCTTGGCATGGTAGCAGGGGTAATCGCTAGTCGTAACGTACATGTGGACATTGACGATGCTAGGGTCCTTTTACACGGGGAAAGGGAGCGACTGGTACAAATATGGCAAAACTTGCTTGATAATGCCGCCAAATTTGGCGGTGACCAGGCGGATCTGCGTGTCCACATTGGTGTCGAAGGACAAGGCACTGCAACAATTTTTTTCGTCTGCGACAATGGCATTGGAATCGACCCGAGATACCACGAAAAGATTTTTCTGCTGTTTGAAAGGCTCGATACGAGTGCGCCAGGTACAGGTCTGGGACTGGCGCTGGTCAAGCGCGTTGTGGAGTTTTATGGGGGGACGATTAAAGTCGAATCGCGTGGTTTGGGCTTCGGCGCGTGCTTTCGTTTTACTCTGCCAAAGGCCTTCGAAAATGCAGAGGCGAAAGGGGATGACACGTAATTTATGTTGGTAAAATGGAGGAGAGTCATAGACCCTCCTCCGTCACATTATTGAATAGCGATTACGCCGCCGCAACGGCTGCCGCCCACAGGGCCGCCTAAGCGAAAGGCGAGGCCTGCGCGAACATTGGTTTTAACCTTCATGGTTTTCTCCTTGCTTCACTGCTCCGTGCCCATCGCACGTGGATTCGGCCAACCCCATGTTAGCCCGATGTGGATCACCTAGATGGCCAAACGCTCTGATATCGCGATTTCATCCTGGGTGACGACAATCTCAACGCCTAATATTTCGTTAAGTTCTTGAACTAGATTCGGCAAACGTGTGACTTGCCCTTGCATTTGGTTATACAAGTCGAGGTCTGCCGCCGTCAGCGGGCGTAACGGCGGTGTGCGTTGAAGTATGTAATTAATGTTTGCCTGCACTTCACTCGCCGCACGTACGACGGCTTGCTCTATGTTCAAGTAATCCATTACTGTTGAAACAAGTCGGTCAAGTGCTGTGCTGGAAGAATCTGCCGACATAGAGAAATGTTGCCTACACAGTGATCGCATCCGCCGCGCAACGTGCACGTTGTTATAGATAGCGTTAGTGTTGGGAGAAATTCGCCTCATTAAATCTCTTTCGTCCGCACACCGAGATCCCAAACCCTGTGTACAATGAGCGTACATATCTGCATAAGCGTGCTCCCGGCTTGTTCGCCATTCCTCGTTTGCGAGGAGACTCTGCGTGCGTAGAATAAGTACATTTTTCTCAAATCGATTCTTAACGGCGAAAAATGCAGTGCCGCTATCTTCCGGCCAGGATTCAAGCGCTTCCCAGATCCGCTCATACGCACGGCCCATGGCAGGCCAGAGTGAAAAAACAATCGCGTGCGCCTGGAGGCCGCTCAGACCATATTCAAACGCGGCATCGAGTTCATCCAGTGTACGTTGCACGGGCGGATCCAACACAACGGCCATGCCACTCTTTGGCACATGGCCGTCTACCAATACCCCTAGAAACTCCTCAATCATCGCCTTCGGCCCCGCACATACGCCATGGGACGAGACAAAAACATAATTCCGCTCTGCGTAGTTATAGATTTCAGCGCGGGTCATTGGCGCATCGGGTGAGCGCGTCGCTTCACCCAACGGCAAAAATAGCATCTGATGCATGGTCATGCGCACACCGTCGGTCACTCGAAATAGCGAAGAAAGCGCAGGATGTAAATCACCGTTTTCAACACGTCCATGTGTGCGCATTAGTTGATAGGCTGGGATCGCCAATACCAGTGAGGCTAGGCGCTCCAAATCTCCTACCGTCCAGTTCCCTTCCGCAGTAGGAAAGTGAAAAAGAAATTTTTCGCGAATGCGCAACAATAGTGTCATCATTTGCGGCCAATGATCCCGCATGCTTTTAAGGGCAGTGACATTCATGGGGCGTTCGCTTTGATAGCGGCTACCTGCATGCGGGCAGCCGCGCCATTCCGTAGGAACGTCCAATCGCAAGGGTTTAGGAAATACATTAGCCTCGCCAACTTGTCGGCCTTCTGCATCGAGCGCAATGTGAGCAACGCGAAAGATGGGGACGATGAGTTCTAGATAGCCCATCTCGACCGCGTGTCCGGTTAATTCGCGGGTAATATCTTCGCATTCGAACCATGTGCGCGCACGGCTAGTTTGAGTCGGCGGAAGGGGAGACGCGTGACTTTTCCCATGGTGGATAATTGGGTTAGGGACTGTCTCGGTGGCATATTTTAATATGCCTTCGTCAATTAACTGTTGAAGGAGTTCGGCGACTATTGACCATGCGTACCCCGTGCCCCAACGCGTTGCGCTCTGGGCCACAAAACGAGGAAGCTTAGCCACGTTCTCACCGAAAGCGAACAAATTAGGATCGTCGAATGAGATTTCTTTCTCGCCAAAGTAAAGGTGCAATTCAGGTTTACCTGATTCATCTTTTGAATATTGCACGATCATGCTTTTGTGATTGGGGAGAATCAATTCATCGCTAACAACCAGTCGTCGTTGCTCACTCGTGACACCCATGGGGCAACGCGCCGTGGAGGGTTCATCGAGTGTGGTGAGCGATTCAAGTTCTGCTAACGCCATGTCATTCACGATACTTTCACTCCAACTGGATGAAATTGAGTGCCTCATTTAGTGGAGATTGGACGCGCACGTGCCATCGGGCGTAAAAATTGCGTCGTGAGGACTAAGGTGTAGAAAGGTACTTAATGCGTGATGCGATCCATACGCTCCAACCGCTTCAATTCGGCCTATGCCCGACGTATCAAGGCCATTTATTGGGACACGCAGCTCAGGATGGTCGAAGGGTGCCGACTGGTAGCGAACGCGAGCATCCGTTAGTGCGACGAGAAACGAGACAAGTTGATTTTCTTGCGCCGTGCTCAAGCCAAGTGGTCGGATGTTAGGGTCCAAGTCTTTGATATTAAAATTGCAAAAATTGCCGCCTCGATTATAGAACTGCACCACCTGTCGCAACGTAGCCATGCCGCCGTTATGAAAATAGGGCCCGGTCAATTCAACGTTGCGTAAACCGGGCGTTTTGAAAGCGCCGTCTACGGCGACGCGTTGAAATTCTGGTCGCAATGCTTCCGATTGACCGGGATCGCACACTTTATTGCCGTTGTTGTCATCGCAGGTGGGAACGCCGCTATCTTCGTCGACCGCCGGTACGTTACTGTTGCCCAGTATCGCAAAGGGAATGTCGCTCACCTTCAAGCGGCTAAACAACGCTTGGCGGGCAAACGATAACGGAAATCCGAAACCGTCTCTGTCGCCACGGCCAATGTCATCGGTCGTTGGCGTCACTGAAATATTGTAAAAGCCGTTGTCGTAAAATGCGGCACCTTCGGCCATCGTCATCGCGCGGATGGCTTGCGCTCCTTGCTTTGCCTTTCTTACCGACGCGTTGGTGAGTTCAGGCCCACCATGACAGGTGATACATTGCCCTTGATTGGCGAATAGATTTAGCCCGGCAAGTTGTTTTTTGCCAAATCCTCGGTTAAAACGCCCAGTCTCCATCCATTGATCAAACGGCGTTTGGTCGGCCACTAAAGTCGATTCATAAAGGGCGACTGATAGCCCGAAAAATAAGCCGAAGTTCGCTTCCATTTGGGTGAAAACTAAGCCGTTACCCGCATCGAGTGGCTCGGTCGAGTTCCAATATTTATCCGTAAAGGCGCGTTGAATTAGGCTGACGTATGTGGAAGAAAGGCCATTCATGGGTGCGCGAGACAGTGAACCAAGCACCGAATCATGGCGATGAACTTTTTGTTGTCCAAGTGGGATTAATGCACGACCTGTGTTAGGATCTAGACCTAACAACTTTTGCCCTATTTCCGGTAAGCTTCGGGCGTTACCGTGCGCAGGGTCACCAAACGACATTTCTGAAAAGCTGGTGAGAGGGCTCACCGCTTGCGAGGCCAAGCTGGCATTGCCGATTGAAATCTGTTCAAAAGCTAAGCCTTCATTCGGCCAGTTAACTAGAATTGCCGCACTTTGGTCCTGATCACCAAATGCGTTTTGTCCGTTGAAATGCGGATTAGCGCGACCGTCCCAGAAATTGGTAAAATTGAACACGGCATTGATGACCGACGGCGTGTTACGCGGCTCGACCCGGCGCACGGGAGTTCTACCACTAACATTCCATACTGGATCAAAAATGGGTGTTCCAGCATCGATAGGGAAGCCTGCCCGCACGCCATCAAACTGTGTGAAAAACATGCCCATCGACGAGGCTATATCATTACTGTTATCTAATCCTGGCGCCCACGTTCCATTTGCATTGAGTCGAAGTAACTGGATTGATTTAACAAACGGAAAATCATTCCGCGTCAGGCGTTCGTTGGGTTGCTTTGTCTCGAAGTGAATGTCAGACGCACGACTAGCGGTAAAATAGCCTTGAACATCGTCTTTGCGCTTATCGATAAATGTGAGTAGATTCGGGTTTAGTAGGTTTCTATTGCGATTATCTGCGCCCGCATGGAAGTGACAGCTTGCGCAGGCTTGTACTCCGTCACTCCCCACTTGCATGTCCCAAAAGAAAGCTTTGCCAAGTTGCAACGCGGCATCACGATTTTTAACGTAAGCCGACAAATTGTCGGGTAGTGGAATTCCCCCATCTTTCAGAACAGCGTGACGCAACGAATCCAGTCCTAACACGCTCGCCTGATGTGGCGTGCTAATTTCATTTGCGTTGGCCACGATGGTCAAGGTAATGGATAGAACTAGAACACCCAATAATACGACGAACCGGTTTCCGTTCCGAAGCCCAGGACGACTGCTGTGTGTTAGCCGATGAAATCCATT
>JANOTC010000265.1:0-1703 GCA_031416175.1 Gammaproteobacteria bacterium | reverse complement strand
GTCGACGAGGCCGCTCAGCAAGGAATCCGGATACGCCACTTGTGACAAGCCCAGGCCAACGCTTGATACCAGTGACGGCGTCAGTTCAAAACGAATTCGCGGCGCGACGTTCACGCTCGTTCGCCACTTGCGAGCCAGAACAAACTGTCCATTTTCAATTTCGCCTACCCGTAACGTGTCCTTGGCGACGCCCGCCGCGAGCGAAAAATAACCGGCTTTGAGTTCCTGGTTGCCGCTGAAACGTACACCATATTCGTCGTGATCGAGCAGCTCATCGCCCGAGTATTGTTGTCGGCTCCAGTCCGCAGCAACATCCACGGTTCGGAACTCCGATTCCGCCGCCATTTTCCCGAATATTCGCACCAAACCCATATCCCGGTTCACAGGATTAGCCACACTGTAATTTGAATTCCTTTCTGTACTCATGCGATAGTCCAGCCCAGACTCGCCGTGCAATTCATCGGCGCGACAATTCATCTCACCGCCAATACCCATTCCGATCGCGGCAAGCCCCACAGAACAAATGCCACGCCAATTCATGGAACTACTACAACGTCCCCGCTGCGCAGCATGATATTTTGGCCAAGATTCTGTCCGAGTTGGACTTCTTCATAGTTGAACTTGAATGCAGTCTGTTCTTCGCCAGTTCGTCGCAATACGATAATTTCTTTCAACTCAGCAAATCTGGCTGTGCCGGCCGCCATGCTCAGCGCCTGCATGATGTCTATATCGCGATTGAGCACAAACTCGCCGGGCCGATTAACCTTGCCAATAACATAAACTTTGTTGCCAAGCGGCTGTTTAATTCCCACCGTTACCACGGGATCGGGAATAAAGCGCTGCAACCGCTCGGCAACGTCTAGCTGAACGTCTTTCACTGTCTGCCCGCCTGCCACGATTTGCCCAACCAATGGCAAGGTGATCGTGCCATCCGGGCGCACCAGCAACTCCTTTTGCAGATCGGCTTCGTGCCAAACCGAGACTTCGACCACATCACCCGGCTGAATTAAATAGGCCGTTTCCGCGTTTGCATTTAAGGCACCGCAAAGACCGAACAACATGGACACCAACAGCGTTTTTCCAATTCCCACTTGCCACCCAATTCCGTGCATTACGTTTGTCATGCATAATCTAGCAAAGAAATATTTCCATTTCTTTACAGTGCCGTAGCACTTAATAGATGTGCTTGTTTTTCCTCTAACAAGACGCTCTGTTTCCGGCGAATCCCAAGTCGACCCATAAGTCCCAATCCGCCCAGAGCGCTTCCCAACAGAACAGCTGCGGCCGGTAATGGCACCGCCGAAACAGGTGGTCGATCAGATATCAGCGGTGGTGGTGCATCGTTAGAGGTAACCAAGGTAACTTGCACCCCGTACAGGCCAATCGCGTACGGGTTGTTAAACGCGGCGTTCACGACTAGGTGATAGGTATGACCCGCTTCGGCTGTGAATACGGTGCTGCCGTTGAACACAACGCCTGCTATCGCTTCTTTCGAATCGCGCTCGGCTTTAATGGCCGCGCTCAAGGACGTGAAGCCATCGTCGAAGCGATAGTCGCCCAAATCTAACCTGTACTTGCCCGCCCGTTCCGCATAGAAAGTAGACACCCGCAAATCATGCCCCGCCACAAAGCGGTTATCTTCGTAAACCACCGCAGCGGCGCTGGCAACATGTGCCGCAGTCAATGCCACCGCGCCAACCACC
>JANOTC010000264.1:0-2392 GCA_031416175.1 Gammaproteobacteria bacterium | reverse complement strand
CATCACTTTTGCCAAAGTGAACACCGAACAACACCAGGAATTGGCGGCACAATTTGAAATTCGTTCAATTCCGACACTGATGGTTGTCCGCGAAAAGGTCATCGTTTTCTCCCAGGCGGGCGCCTTGCAGAAGAAAGGGCTTGAGGAAGTGGTCGCCCAATCAGCCGCCGTCGATATGAAGGCTGTCCACCAGGAATTGCTTACGGAACAGGCAGCCGACGGCCAGCTCAATTAGATTTTTGCCATCGACGGCCTATTACGCGATACTACCGCGTTTTATTAACCTAGCGTACAACAAATAACCATGCAGTTTGGGTCGGTCCTCGAAAAGGCTTTTTTTGCCACACTCCATATCGAAACTCAGTTTTCGAACGGAATCCGTGCCGAAGGCACTGCGTTCATTTTCGAGTATAAAACTGAGGATAACACCTACCCGTTTCTCGTTACTGCCAAAGAAAGCGTATCCGGCGCCATAGAAGGGCGAATGACCTTCATGCAATCGCAAAATCGGGCGCCCTTGTTAGGTAAAGGTTACACGCTCGATATTGAGCACTTTGAAAAGCTTTGGTACGCCCATCCTGATGATTCGGTGGGCGTTTCTGTCACACCCTTCGTGCCATTTGTAAAGCATATTGAAACAGCAGGCATTCCCGTCTACTTTCACGCGCTAACCGATCACGAAACCGTTGGCGGTAACGATTCTAGTCTGAGCTTAGGTGATGACATTGTATACCTAGGGTACCCGCGTGGCTTATGGGATAAGCGGCACCTGTTGCCAGTCTTGCGACGCGCCATGGTCGCCTCCATCGTGTCGCTTAAATATCAAGGAATTCGTCAGTTCCTGGTGGATGGTCGCGTCGTGTCTGGTAGCGTCGGTAGCCCCGTGTTTCATCGTCCTACTGGGGACCGCGACATCAAGGACGAACCTGTTTTGCTCGGCATGTTATTACGGACACCGGCGGAATTGGAAAATAGTGGAAACTCGCCGTCCCCCCAATCGGAGGCGGACGAGATGGGCGTGATTATTTCGGCCGACCTTGTCGTCGCAACGATTACCGCCTACCTTAAAGAAAAGGGATTTATCTAACGCGTTACGGGCAAAAAGGCCTAAGCACGCGCAGTGTGACCCCTCCCAATCGGTCAGTTTTTGGAGTAGCGAGTATTTTATGGCGCGACCGATTACCCCTGGCCTGGCAGCCGACACCATCATAGAACTGGCCGACAGGCCAAACCGCCCGATCGTTCTGATTGAACGCCTGTTTGAGCCTTTTGGTTGGGCTATTCCCGGCGGTTTTGTGGACGTGGGCGAAAAACTTGAATGCGCGGCCGTGCGCGAAGCGAAGGAAGAAACCGATTTGGATGTCGAGCTTACGGCGCTGTTAGGCTGCTATTCCGATCCTGCGCGCGACCCACGCGGGCATACCGTCACGATGGTCTACGTTGCCAGTGCGCGGGGTGAACCGCACGCGTTAGACGACGCGAAAACCGTGGGCGTGTTCGATTTAGATTCCTTGCCCGAACCGCTCGCGTTTGACCACGCTCAAGTATTGGCTGATTACCGCCGATTTCGCCTGACCGGAAATGTGGCGCCATTGCGATTTTAAACCCTTAGCCAGACCCTTAGTTAGGCATAGTCGGGAAATGACGGAACACCATCAGAAGGCCAATGACCCTGAGTCTAAGTCTGAAACCGTGCGACGCCATGATCGGCGGCGGGGTCAGTGGCGTACGTTAGCCCATTCGTTGTATCGACGTCGGCGTCGTGGCAATCGACGTGGCCAAGACCTCGGGCGCAATTCCTATGTGGATTGGCATGAGCCATGGTTGTTGGCGTTGTCGATGGCGATCATTGCCCTTTGTGTCGCTGATGCTTTCTTAACCTTGGACATTCTCGAACGAGGCGGTGAAGAATTAAATCCGATTATGCGTTGGTTTTTGGAGCATGATAGCCAGGCGTTTATAGTCGCCAAATTGACGATGACGGCGACCTGTTTGGCCTTTGTAATTGCCCACAAGCGTTTCCGCTTGTGGAGCAAAATAACGGGCTACCAGATTCTGTGGTCTATTTTTTTCGCCTACGTAGGGCTAATTACCTATCAAATCGGTCTCTTGTCTACCTAACGCGTAATGAATTTAATCATGGGTTACTTCACTAACGTCACACCCAGCGTTTCAGGAAGTCGTGGCAAGGTAATTGTTGGAAATTGTCCCGTCAAACTTTCCAGAAATGCAACAATTTCCGCGATCTCTTGGTCACTCAAGTCCGCTTTTAGTTGCGTTATGCCCATGATCTTCACGGCCTCTTCCAAGCTGTTTACCGAGCCATTGTGAAAATAGGGTGCAGTTAGTGCGATATTGCGCAATTGCGGTACGCGCCACATGCGTTTGTGAC
>JANOTC010000263.1:0-6240 GCA_031416175.1 Gammaproteobacteria bacterium | reverse complement strand
GAGGTCAAATTTCAATATTTAGGCTGTTTTTCAACAATTCCTGCTAGAAATTATACTCTATTCGTCGCAAAAAATGTCTATATTATTCAATTATTCCAATATGTTATAGTGTTTTCGGGCGGGCACTAGTTAGCTAACATTTTAAACATTTTAGTTAAGCGGCCCCGACCAAAACCATAAAAATACACTGAGCGCGTTCGGGGCCGCTTCAACGGCAAATTGAACGAAGCCGCTAGGCGGCAGAAGAAGTTGATTTTAAGAGGCGCTAATCATGGAACTCGCTGCGCTCTTTGATCACTTTAACGTCGCCTTTATGGCGCGTTACGGAAACCAACTTTTGCCGGTTCAAGAACGCGGCAGACGTTCTTTGTGGTGAAAAGCGCATCCCACGGTTACCTGGGGTGCGCTTTCTGTTTGTGGTTGCCCAGTTCGGCTTGCGGTAGTGTCAGTGGTCGAACCCAATCATAATACGCCGCGACGGTTAACCCGGCGATCTCTATCAGCGTGACGATGATCGGTACGTCAAACTCGTGAGCTGACCCGAGATTTTGATTAGTCCCGTTCCAATAGGATAAGGGGATCAGAAACGTCGCTGTCCATGCCGTGCGTGATGGCCGCAACACCGCGAATGGCAGTAGCCACAATAGATACCAAGGGTTTACTACGGGCGAAAAAACCAAAAGCGCGCCCAACGCGTAGTCGGCAGGTGGAATTTTCGCCCGATTAAGACCTGCGCGTGCATCGCGCCAATAAAGTATAGCAGTCATGGTTATAATGGCAGCGGCCGCAATAAAGCGCCCATTGGTGGGTCCAGCAAGCCAGTCTAATGCACCGTAAAACAATGGATTGAATCGCCAGTTTTGCGCAAATTGGGATAGCGTCGGCATGTCGCTACCGGCGAGCCAAAAGAAGGGGGCATAACACGCAATAAGCGTGATACCTGCCGCCGCAAAAGCACGCATCCCACCGCGCACCCAAAGGAACGGCAGCAGCAATACCACCGACACTTTGCTTGCCACCGCCAAGCCCATTAGGCCCCCTGCAAGCCACGCGCACAGCGGCCCACCCACCGCAAAGGCCGCTAACGCCAATAGTCCCGTCAACGCGTCCGGATGCGCAGTAATTGTTGCTTCTTTTAGCACCAGCGGGCTGATCGCGTAGAGTAATAACCAGCGGGGTTTGGCGCCGCAGCGCGCAAGCAGGGCAAGGGTGGAAAGCGCAATCACCAGGTTCAGTCCCTGCAAGGCTACCACTTTGCCGGGCGCTATTGCATAACCTGCCATGAACAACGCCTGTAGGACTGGACCGTAAATGGTCGGAATGTCTGGATAGTTGATGAAATTCAGAATTTCTTGGAAAGCCGGAGGAACGGCCACGTCGCCAAAATAGGCGGATGGTGCTGGACCGTAAGGCGTGCCATCGTTAGCAAAACGAAACGCATCCCAAAGATAGCGAAAGTAGTCGTCTTCGAGCAGGGGGTTTCCTAACAGGGCTAATAAATGCAAGGCTAAGGCTAAGCAAAAAATCGGCAAAAATTCAAGGCGGTCAAATTTGGCTGAGCGAAAAACATAGAGCGCGACCAGTGAGCCCAAAAGACTCGCCAGCATAACGCTGGCGAGTTGAATGTTCGTGCTCGCGTAGGAGGAAAGAACCATCGTCCCAGTTCCGATGGTCGTCCCTGCGACTACGATTTTCATTCTTGTTAGAAAGAGGCTGCCAACGATACGCCGAATAGGTCTGCCAACGTTGAATTACGGCCCGACACAACTTTGCCGTAGTTTAGATTCACCGACATATTGGACATGGCAGCGATTGACGCACCGACCTTGATTACATCGCGGTCTTCCGTCGTTTCCGGGAAGCGCGACGGCGTGAACCCAGGGCCTCCGATGTCGAGATCGCCTTGCGAGCGCGTCATTGAGTAACCCGCAGTGAGTGACACGCGTGAATGCACCGCGTACCCGACGTTTATGTCGCCCCAGAAGTCACTTGGGATCATCTTGTTGCGATTACGATATCCGAGTTCGCCGTTTACCGTGAGCGCGGGCATCAGGTATTTTCCGACCAGCACCGACAACTCGCCACCACTACCGCCATCGCCAATGGCATCTGCGCGACCTGTATCGTAATTTCCGTTGAGTATTGCATTGGCCCGCAGGGTTACTGTTGGGGTCGAGTTGTGCTCAAACTCATCCACTACGCGCCAACGAGCCCCAATCGTCGTATCGCTTAGGGCGCCTTCGCTGGCCATGCCGAACTTACTGTCAACGTAGTTAAACCGGGTATCTATCGCAAATTGGTCAGTCAGTCCAAGTTGCAGGCCAAGCGAAAACGTTCCCTGTTCGATTTTTGCGGAAAGCATCTTTCTCGTGGTGCCTGCATCGTATTCGTCGCCTGACGATTGCAAATAGCCAATGCTGACTTGCGCCGAACCGGGAATCGGCAACCATGGCGAGCCATCGGCTGCGGCAACCGCAGGCATAGCCAAAGCAATGGCAACAATGAGTGTCTTTTTCATGAATCAATTCCTCTCCCATTTATAGTTTGAAACGTTTTCTAAGGTAGGTGGCCAGCGGCGCGCGCTCATCGTTGGCAAGCTTCGCGGTCAAACTTGGGTCGCTAAGCAGTTGTTCTGCCAACATCTTGTCGAGCGTCTTTCCCGCTAGCGGGCAGCTCGGGCACGCCAGCTTCTGTGCGTACACCGCTTTGCCGGTATTGTATTGAGCTTGCTCGCTCGATTGGCCGCCGAAGGAATCGGAGCCGGACGCGAACGCCGTGCTTGCTAATAGGGGCAGCGCTATCGCGAGCCCAACTTTTCCAATTAAACGAAGTGTCATTGCAATCTCCCTGGTATCATTTAGTTGTCACTACAAAGAGCCATATGTGCGGCTCACTATTCACTTACACACGCCGGACTCGAGGTGACAGACGCATTCCCCGATTCCGTTCCCGCCACCAGAGCTTGGCGATCATGGATAGAATCCCGATGCCTGCTCCAATTACACCCTTCACCGTGCCACTGATTTTCGAGCGGCCAAGGCGACAACGCAGTGACACAGGCACTTCAGTAACACGTTGCGCCAGTTGAAACGCTTTGATTTGCATTTCGATGGTCCAACCATAGGTCATGTCTTGCATGTCGAGCTGCACGAATGCATCTTTTCTGATTGCCCGAAAGGGACCAAGGTCCGAAATCGGAGTGCCCCACACAATTCGTGTTATGAAACAGGCCAACTTGTTGCCGAAACGCTGAGGCAGTGTCATCGCACCTACGTCGGCATGCACGCGTGCGCCGATGACTAGGTCGGTTTCGCTGTCCAAAGCCGCGAGCAACGCAGGCGTTTCTTCGAGAACGATGGAGTTGTCGCCATCTACGAACAGCAAAATGTCTGCGTCATCAGCCGCGCGAATCGCCGCCATACAGGCATAGCCGTAGCCACGTCGCGGTTCTCGAACCACAACGGCGCCTGCGGACATCGCGATCGCCCCGGTACCATCGGTCGACCCGTTGTCGGCGACGACGACACGGGTAATGAGTGGCCGCCCAAGTTCGTCCCGTAGCGACCTCAAGCTATGAACAACGTGACCGATGGCCTCGGCTTCGTCAAAGGCGGGTACGATGGCAAAAACAGCGCGATTGTTCTGCATGTCAGTCTAATATTCGTTTGTTCGGTCATTTAAGTTGCCTGGCTTTGTCGTCCTCGTTTAACGCTTTCTTACAGACAGAATGAAACTATTTCTGGAGGATTTACTTTGTAAGAATGCTTCGACACGACGCGACTTAGGCACACTCTGAGGCGGCGGGGGTTGCCTGCGTTCGTTAGCAACGTGGCGCCGAACTAATTCGACGCTAATCAAAAGGATCAATCATGAAACGTATTCTGATCGCGGGACTACTCGCTATTTTCAGCTCAGCCAGTCAAGCCGCCTCGTTTGATCAAAGCACCTGGAACGGCCTACTCAAGAAACACGTTGTTTCGCTCAGGCAGGGGCAAGCGACTCAAGTGAACTATGGGGGGATGGCTGCGGATCGAAGCCAGCTCAAGAAATATTTGGCTGCGACTTCGGCTGTGTCTATGGCGGTATTTAATGGATGGAGTAAGCCGGAGCAATTGGCATTTTTGATCAACGCCTATAATGCGTGGACCGTTGAATTGATTCTGACCGAATACCCAAAGGTGGAGTCGATACGCGATCTTGGTTCATTACTGCAGTCGCCCTGGAAAAAACGCTTCATCCCGTTGCTCGGCGAGACGCGTTCGTTGGATGATATCGAGCACGGAATGATTCGCGCTGAAGGGCGTTTCCAAGAGCCACGTATTCATTTTGCGGTGAATTGTGCCAGCATTGGTTGCCCGGCATTACGTGGTGAGGCCTACTCCGCCGAGCAGCTTAGCGTGCAGCTGGACGAAACAACTCGATTTTTTCTAAGCGACCGGACCCGCAATCGCCTGGAAGGTGGTTCGCTCATGTTGTCGGCGATTTTCAAATGGTATCGGGAGGATTTTGAGCGTGGCTGGGGCGGTTTCCGGAGTCTGGAGCAATTTCTAACCAGTTATCGTCAGCCCCTGCAGCTAACCGATGCTAACCTGTCCCGGCTGAAGTCTGGCGATATCGAAATCGAGTTTTTAGACTACGACTGGCGCTTAAATCGGGTTCCCTGATTCTGATTAGTGGCACGGTTCAAAAACGGTGTGTTTTGGGTACCAGTAGACGAGCCTATGCCAACCGGAAAACGGCAATTAATTGAAGGCGTTGAGTGATAGGCAGCGGGCTATGACGGTATCTTAGTGGTACCCTGATTTGAACAGGGCCAAAAGATGAATTCACGCGCACCATCGCGCAGATATTAAAGATAGCTCAATCCAAGCGCCTACTCGACCAGAACCCACAGTTGGCGCTCTCGTTCATCCGCCGCGAACCGTACCTGGACCCGCTCAATCATATCCAGGCGCATTTGCTCGGCAAGTACAGAGAAATGGCCGAGGATGATCCGGCTAGAGAAGAGTGCTTGCTGGCGCTGCTGCGCAGCATTAATGCTATTGCTACGACGTTGCGGAATACGGGTTAGCACGCTATACCTTGCGCCGGTACAAACTGCGCAAGGTATAACAGGGCAGAAAATAAATCGGCTCGACCTGCAATCAAACGTCCCTCTGAATTGTTTACCCTCCTGCACCACAACACAATGCAGGAGGGAGTTACATGGCCACACATTCTCGATGGATCATCGGAGGACTATTCGTATTACTGGCCGGGACCGCCGCGGCTGCGGGCGCGCCCCTAGCCGCGCTACCGTCTGTGCCGGGTGCGGAGACGCTCACACCCGCCAAGATCGAGCTAGGCAAGATGCTGTTTTTTGACACGCGCCTTTCAGGTGACAACACTACCAGTTGCGCGAGTTGCCACGAACCCAATGTTGGCTGGGGCGACGGCAACGCCTTGTCGATAGGTTACCCAGGGACAGTACATTGGCGCAATTCACAAACAGTGCTGAACGTCGCCTACCTCAACAAATTTTTTTGGACCGGTTCGGCGCCGACTCTGGAAGCGCAAGCCAAAGGCGCGATGACCGGGCCCCTCGCTCAGAACATGAATCCAGGACTCGCCGAGGAACGCCTTAAGCAGATTCCCGGTTATGTGCAGTTATTCAAACAAGCCTACGACACCGCACCAACGTTCGACAACACTCTTGCCGCTATCGCTGCGTTCGAACGCACGATCGTTTCGAAAATTGTGCCGTTTGATCGTTACATGAACGGCGACAAAAAAGCGCTGAGCACAATACAAGTCAAGGGCATGGAACTGTTCAGTGGCAAGGCCGGATGCATCGAGTGCCACGGTGGGCCGATGCTGACTGACCAAGACTTTCACAACATTGCAGTACCGAAGAACAACGCATTCGTAACCGACTTCCAGCGCCAGATCGCAATGCGCGAACGCATCAAGGCGAAGGGCATTCCGGAAAGTGACTACCTGGCGTTGGACCGCGATCCGGGTCACTTCCTCGACACCAAGAAAGCGGAGGACAAAGGCAAATTCCGCACACCCCCGTTACGCGAGTTGAAATACACCAGCCCCTACATGCACAACGGTGTGTTCACGACGCTGGAACAGGTGATCGAATTCTACGATCAAGGTGGTGCAGACGATCCGTTCGGCACAAAATCATCGTTGCTTAAACCACTGAAACTAAGCAAGGACGAAAAGGCCACACTGCGCGCATTTCTTGAAAGTCTG
>JANOTC010000262.1:0-14151 GCA_031416175.1 Gammaproteobacteria bacterium | reverse complement strand
CTTTCGCAATCCTGGCGATCGTTAATTCAGCTTCTGAAACATTTGCAAAATCTTCAAACTTCTTAGCCAAAACTACCACGGGTAGCAATTTAGTCAATGGTCACACGCTATACGACATCATCGTAGATGCAAAGGATTATTTGGCTTTTTCGCAGACCGACTCGGGTCCTCAGGGGGGAAACAATGACCGCAGCGAGTCTTGCGCAACTCCCCTTGGCGGATCATTTAGCGGCTATGCACCGGACGGACTAAATTGGGATTTTTCCGGCTATGAAACGCTTGCTGTCGGTAGGGACTGCAATGTAAATTCCGGCCTGTTTACGATAGATCACGGCGATGGCACTAGCCAAAATGTTGCGGGTGATTGCCTGCGAGGAGTGGAATGGAGTTCCTTCGGTAGCGGTAGCGGTAGCGACGGCGGTGAAGGGCGTGGATTGGGTGGATTGGGAACGGCTGTGATGCATAGTTACGTGACGCCGGGTCTCTATGTCGTCAAATCGTCATTCGACGGTGTGCCGATGTGCACCATGCAAATCCAAGTTCCAGGTGCCACGTGCGGGGTTAATGCCTGGCGTTATAACGAAAACGACAGTTCCATCGATAATTCAGTTTCGCAATGGCCGATTTTGGCACTACTTGAGGCGAAAACGCGTTGGAATATTAATGTCAACACCAAAGTTGTCACTGAAGCTAAGGGTTGGTTGGCTGCGTCACAAGATCCGAGTGGCGGGTTTGGCTATGATTCTTCTAGTAGTTGGCTAAACTTCGCCAAGACTGGCGCCGGCCTAATTATGCAAAATTGGGCCGGCGAACCTATTTCCGCCACGCCAGTTCAGCGAACATTAGCTTTCTTAGATGCTGCTTACAGTAATCCCCCAGGCGCAGTTAATGAGAATTACAACTTTGGACATATTTACGGTATGTATGCCTTTTATAAAGGCATGAAGCTCTATGGCCTGCCACAACTGAACGGTAAAAACTGGGAAGCCGACTATACTAAATATTTTGTCCGGACTCAGCGCGCCAATGACACTTGGATAGAAGACCCGGCGGGTGGGGCGCAGTGGTTAGATCAAAACTTTGCCACCTACAAAGTCTTAGCCATGCTGGCACCAGAAGTGGCTGGCTTACCCCCCATCGCCAACGCAGGCGGGCCATATCCAAACGTGAACCCAACGCAGAACATCCTGTTTGACGGTGCCAACTCGCGTCACCAAGATACTACCAAGTCGTTAACACGTTACGATTGGGACTTCGATGCGGCAGATGGCCTGTGGTGGGTTACAAGGGCAGTTCCATTGGCCAGCGAAGGTGCGTCTGGGCAGCAAGTGCCTTTTGCGGGTTATCCTGATACGGGTGCTGAGCACGTTTACACAGTAACTTTACGTGTAACGGACAACGGTGGCACGCCCGCAAATCCTGATCCTGTTGAAACTGACACGGATACGGCAGACGTTCGTGTGAAATCTGGAAATGTTGCGCCTGTGGCGGTGACCAACGGACCGTGGGCGGGCGTTCCTGGTACAGCGGTTGTGTTCGGCGGCAGCGCGTCTTATGACCCTAATGCGGGTGCGCCGTTAAATGATGCAATTGTCTCCTACGAGTGGGATTTGGATGGTGACGGCGTATTCAATGAGGCCAACGGCAACGATGGAGCGCCGGTAGTCGCAGGAAATTTCGCGACTGTTTCGATGGTCTTCCCAACGCCTGCGTCTGGTCTTGCCACCTTACGCGTGAAGGACAAGTTTGGATTGGTCGGCACATCTACGTCGCAGTATGTGTCTATTGCGGTCGTGTTCGCACAAACCTATAACGCCTGTTGGTCAAATCGATTGAACCGTAACGTAACCCAGCGAGGTTTGCTCGTTCAGTTCAGCAATGTGGGCAATGCGACGGCGGAGAATGTTGTCGTTCGCTTAACCAGCGTGCCGAGCAATTTGACCATCGTTTCTGGTGCCGCAAGATTGGGCCAAATGAACGCGGCGCAAGTTAAGACTACGGCGTGTAACGCGGCGTCGACGCCTAAGACGGCCGAACTTGTGCTCGACCTTGATACGCGCATTGTGCCTACAGGTAATTGGGCATGGTCGGCGGAGTTCGTTTGGAATAATAAGCTTTACATTATTCCTAATTTGCCGCCACTTGGGCCTTAGTTAGCCAGTCAGCGTCTGTTTTAGATGCAACGAAGCCCGGCCGCAAGGCCGGGCTTTTTTATTGGGTGTCGGACAACGTACTATGCGTAATGGTCGCTTGCGCCACATGCGCGGTGCCGACGAAGTATGGATGGTCATATCCAACGAGTAATCTGGAATAGAGTGAAATAATGTTTGCCAATGTGTTCGTGTTCCAATCAGCTAGGCGTGAATCGTCCTGTGGGTGACGTAGTCGCCGATTTGCCACTGGCGGTTTGTCTGATGGGTCCAACCGCGTCTGGCAAGACTGCCTTGGCGGTTGAATTGGTTCAGTCTGGGCCGTTCGAAATTGTCAGTGTTGACTCGGCTTTAGTTTACCGAGGGATGGATATTGGGACGGCGAAGCCAACGGCCGATGTGTTGCGCGTTGCGCCGCATCGCCTAATTGATATTTGCGAACCCACCTCGGCTTATTCCGCTGCATCTTTTCGCAGTGACGCGATTTCCGCCATGGAGGATATTGTTGCGAAAGGAAAGACGCCACTGTTGGTCGGTGGCACGATGTTATATTTTCGCGCGTTGGAACGCGGGCTGACAGAATTGCCTGCGGCCGACAGCGTTGTCCGCGCGCGGCTTGATCATTTATTGCAAACGCAAGGTTCTCATTACTTGCATACACAACTTGCGCAGGTCGATCCGGCGTCGGCAGCGCGTATTCATCCCAACGATCCACAGCGCATTCAGCGCGCGTTGGAGGTGTATGAGCTCACCGGCAAGGCGCTCAGTGATCTGTGGCGCGACGCCAACCTGTCCAGCCCGTTGCCCTTCCGTTTGCTGAAATTCGCCGTCACACCGAACGATAGGCAAGTATTGCGGGCGAGAATTGAATTGAGATTTGAGCAAATGCTCGCGGGCGGTTTTATTGATGAGGTAAGGACCCTGCGGCGGCAATATAATTTGACACTGGATGACACGGCGATGCGTGCCGTTGGCTATCGACAAGTGTGGCAATACTTGGAAGGAGCGTGCGACAAAGAGGCAATGGCCACACTCGCTGTCACTGCCACATGCCAATTAGCAAAACGGCAACTTACTTGGTTGCGTGCAGATGCGTCGTTGAATTGGTTAACCGGTAATGGCGCGGAGAATCGAGAAAAAATCTGTCAGAAAATTGGCGAGTTAGGAATTAATTTGGCGACAATAAAGCGCCAATAAACAAAAGCTTTTGCGAATTCGCTTAAACGTGTATTATGCCCCGCTACATTGCTGTTCCGGAGCCGCTGATGGTTTGTGGCTTTGGGCATGTGGCGTGAGCAACGTTTAGCTAGAAGGCTAAGCAGCGCTCGCGTTTGTAAACGAATCGGGCGCCGTAAACCGTGGGAACGGCGGGTGTGCGATTTTGGTTGGCCGTGACAATAAATCGAAGGAGAAATGACGATGTCAAAAGGGCAGAGTCTACAAGACCCTTTTCTTAATGCTTTGCGGAAAGAAAAGGTTCCCGTCTCAATCTATTTGGTGAACGGGATTAAATTGCAAGGTCAAATTGACTCGTTCGACCAGTTCGTTGTGTTGCTGAAAAACACTGTTAACCAAATGGTGTATAAGCACGCAATTTCGACGGTTGTGCCTGCACGCAATGTTCGCATTGGTGAAGACGAACCGTCGGAACCTGAGCCAGGTAACGCCTAGGCTGGGCCGCGGCTATCAGCGCAGTATTGTGGGTTAAATTAATCCGAATCGGCGTAGCGTGCTCCCTCGGTACAGAACAGATGTACCGAGGGGTGGCGTGTTGGTCTCGGCAACGAACAACTTTCAGGTGGGCTTCTTCCTTGTTTGCGGATGGGTGGGAGTAGCGCTTGATTGATCGGCCAAAAGGGGGCGAGCGGGCGATTCTCGTTCACCTTGAAATCGCGGGTGAACCCGGTGACAAAGTAGAATTTCGTGATCTCGCGCTTGCGGCGGGCGCCATCCCAATCGAAGTTATTGGTGGATCGCGTGCTGTACCTGATCCACGGTTTTACATTGGGTCTGGTAAAGCCGAAGAAATCCGTGGCAAGGTCGCCGAAAACCAAGTCGATGTTGTTATCTTCGACCATGCGCTCAGTCCTGCACAGGAGCGCAACCTCGAGCGACTATTCCAGTGTCGCGTTCTTGACCGAGCCGGTCTCATTTTGGATATTTTTGCGCAGCGCGCGCGCTCGTTCGAAGGTAAATTGCAAGTCGAATTGGCACAATTGCGACATTTGTCGACGCGTCTCGTGCGAGGCTGGACTCATTTGGAACGTCAGCGCGGTGGGATTGGATTACGCGGGCCAGGCGAAACGCAGTTAGAAACAGATCGCCGATTAATTTCGGCACGAATTAAGCAGATAGAAAAAAGACTGGATAAAGTTCAGAAGCAGCGCGCGCAAGGTCGCAGGGCGCGCGATAAAGCGGAAATTCCAGCCGTGTCATTAGTGGGTTATACCAACGCAGGTAAATCCTCGTTGTTTAATCAACTAACTGGCGCTGATGTGTTCGCGGCGGATCAATTATTTGCCACCCTTGATCCCACCGTGCGTCGAATTGATTTAGGTGACGCAAGTCCTGTCGTGTTGGCAGACACCGTTGGATTTGTTCGAAACTTGCCGCATGAATTAGTGGCGGCATTTAGAGCGACGCTCGAAGAGACACGGCAAGCAGATTTGTTATTGCATGTTGTCGACGCGAGTGACCTCGAACGAGATGCGCGAATTGCACAAGTTAATGCAGTATTGAAAGAAATTGGCGCGGAAGATGTGCCGCAAATTGAAATATTTAATAAGATAGACCAAGTTGAAGGTGCCGAGGCGCACGTGGAGTTGGACGAGGCAGGTCGTCCTCGCCGAATCTGGTGCTCGGCCATGACAAGCGCGGGTGTGGATGCATTGCGTAGCACTTTGCAAAATTGGTTTGGACGCGAATATGTCGAGTTGTGGTTACGGTTGGCCTTTGTTGATGGCGCGCTAAGAGCGCGAATGTACCGGTTGAATGTGGTGCAAAAAGAAGGCAGTATGCCCAGTGGCGATTATCTATTGAAAATTCGCGCACAACGCGCCATCGTAGACGAGATGATTACGCTGGGCGCGCAAGTGGTTGATGAAAATGAAAGTGTTTTGCTGGAGGACGCATGAATGCGTCGTCTAGACAAGTGGCGTTCCTATATCTGCAAAATGCAGGGCATTAATTGAGCGAACGGAGAAGCTATGGCCTGGAATGAACCCGGTGGCTCTGGAAATAAAGACCCTTGGGGTAGTCGCGGTAAGGAGCAAGGACCGCCCGACCTCGATAAGGTAGTCAAAAACATTCGGAACAAATTCCGTGGCGTTTTTGGTGGCGGTGGCGGCGGTGGAAGCAGTAGCGGCGGACCCAGCGAAAGTAGTGGTTCGGGTGGCGGAACGACCGTTGCTAGCATTGTACTCGGCATCGCCGTGGCTGTGTGGGGCGCGACGGGCCTTTATATTGTCGATTCGGCGGAACGCGGTGTGGTCACCCGTTTTGGTCAATACAACGAAACGACATTGCCCGGCTTGCATTGGCACATGCCGTTTCCGGCGGAGCGAGTCGACATTGTCGATGTTGATCAAATTCGTAACGTTGAAATTGGCTTTCGCTCCGCATCAGGACGCGCAGAAGGCAGTAGTGGCCTTCCGCAAGAGTCCCTGATGTTAACGCAAGACGAAAACATAATTGACATCAAATTCGCCGTTCAATACCGTCTCAAGGAGGCGAAAGACTACGTATTTAACGTTAGAGATCCTGACGCCTCATTGCGCGAAGCGATGGAAAGTAGCATTCGCGAAGTTATTGGTAAAAGCAAGATGGATTTCGTTCTGACGGAAGGACAGAGCCAGATTGCTGATTCGATTCAACGTCTCACGCAAGAAATTATAGATCGTTATCGCACGGGTTTGCAGGTCACCAGCGTCAATCTTCAAAGTGCACAACCGCCAATCGAAGTGAAGCCGTCATTCGATGATGCGATTAAGTCGCGCGAAGATCGCCAACGGCAAATCAATGAGGCTGATACCTACGTTAACGATATTATTCCGAAAGCGCGTGGCGCGGCTGCGCGTTTGATCGAAGAAGCGAATGCCTATAAAGCGCGCGTTGTTGCGGAAGCCGACGGGGAGGCCAGTCGTTTCAATCAACTTGTAGCTGAATACCATCGTGCGCCTGAAGTGATGCGACAACGCCTTTACATCGAAACGATGGAAACGGTGTTAGCGCGTTCTAATAAAATTTTGGTGGACACCAAAGGCAACGGCAATATGATTTATTTGCCATTGGACAAGATGATGTCTCAGGGGAATGTCAGTGCTATGCCGGCTCCTCCGCCGATGGTAACGATCCCTCAAGCGCCAGGTGATACGGGGGTGGTCAAAGCGCCCGCGGAACAACGCAGCCGAGACAATTTGCGTAGTCGGGAGGTGCGTTAATGAATAACTTATATCGTGGCCTGGTTGTGGTTGTGGCAGTGGGCATTTTGGCCTCGCTTTCGCTCTTTACGGTCGAAGAGCGCGAAAAGGCAATCTTGTTTGGATTGGGCGAAATTGTGCGCTCCGATTACACGCCTGGTTTGCATTTCAAAATTCCGTTTATTCAGAACGTGCGCAAATTCGATGGTCGTGTAGTGACCATGGACGCGGCGCCTGAGGAGTTTTTGACCAGCGAAAAGAAAAACGTGATCGTCGATTCTTTCGTTAAATGGAGGATCAAAGACATCGCGGCCTATTACAAAGCCATGGGCGGTGATGAGCGTCGTGCCGGAATGCGTATTTCTCAGATCGTCAAAGACGGGCTGCGTAATGAGCTAGGCAAACGCACTGTACAAGATGCCGTGTCGGGTGAACGTTCACAAATTATGGATAACTTGGCGGTTAACGCGCGTCGTCAGCTCGCTGAGTTTGGTATTGAGGTGATTGATGTTCGCATCAAGCGCATCGACTTGCCGAAAGAGGTCAGTAATTCGGTTTACCAGCGAATGGAAGCGGAACGTGCACGGGTCGCGAAGGATTTCCGCTCACGTGGGGCAGAAGAGGCCGAGCGTGTGCGTGCAGACGCGGATCGTCAACGAGAAATTATTTTGGCCGAAGCGTATCGTGATGCAGAGCATGCACGCGGCGAAGGCGATGCGAAAGCGGCTCAGGTATTTGCCAAAGCGCATCAAAAGGACGCCGAGTTTTATGCTTTGTATCGCAGTTTGAGCGCCTACAAAGCGTCATTTAATTCCAAGAATGACGTGATTGTGCTGCAGCCTGATTCGGATTTCTTTAAGTATTTCAATGCGCCTCGGCCTCGGAAATAGGATGGCAGGCGGTTTCTGGTCGCGTTGTCGTCTCGTCTAGATGGATTGGGGAAGTTTAGGGGCGGCAGTAGCTCTCATGCTGATTATTGAGGGGCTATTGCCGTTCGCAAACCCAGCCGCCATGCGCAAAGCATGGTTAATGCTGGGGCAATTGGACGATAAATCGCTGCGAATTGGCGGTCTGGCGAGCATGGGTGTCGGCGTTATTGTGCTCTATTTGGTACACTAGGCGCCCGGTACAGTAACACAGGCCAACATGGTGCAAAGCGATCGCTGGTTATTACCAGAGGGAATAGAGGATTTATTGCCCGATGAAGCGGAAAGGGTCGAGCTACTGAGGCGCGACTTGTTAACGCTTTTTCATAGTTGGGGCTATGAACTTGTTATCCCTCCACTCATAGAATTCCTAGATTCGTTGTTGGTTGGGTCCGCTAATGACTTGGAGAATCATACCTTCAAGCTTGTGGATCAAATCAGTGGGCGCCTTATCGGCGTCCGTGCGGATATCACTCCCCAAGTCGCTCGAATTGACGCGCATCGTCTCAAGCGCCAGTCTCCCGTTCGCTTGTGCTATTTCGGCCCTGTTTTGCTCACCAAGGCGCGTGATGCCGCCGGTGCGCGTGGGCCATTGCAAGTGGGCGCAGAGCTGTATGGTCATAGCGGGTTGGAAAGCGATCTGGAAGTGCTGCGGCTCATGTTGGAGTCGCTGCGAATAACGGGCATTGAGCACGTCTGTCTTGATTTGGGTCATGTCGGTGTTTTCCGCAATCTAGTCCAACAAACGCGCATCACTGTGGATTTAGAGGACCAGTTGTTCGACGCGATTCAACGCAAAGCCAAGTCAGAAATCCACGAGTTGTTACGCAATGTCGCGGATCGCGAAGGCGCCCGCATGTTGGAAGCGCTGATTGACCTGAACGGCGGCGCGGAAGTGCTTGCTGAGGCGCGCGGGCAATTGCGTAAGGCATCGCCTGCTGTGGGTGCCGCGATGGATTCGGTAGAGCGCGCGGCAGCGGCACTGCATGCAACGCAGCCTAATTTACAGATTCATTATGACTTGGCCGAGTTGCGGGGCTACCGCTACCACACGGGATTGGTATTTGCGGCGTATGTGCCGGGTTACGGTCAGGCAGTCGCTCAAGGCGGTCGCTATGACGATGTCGGGCGTGTGTTTGGGCGAGCACGTCCTGCCACGGGTTATAGCATGGATTTGAAGACAATTATTTCGCAAAAAGGGCCGTATTCGGCAGCGCCGAAAGGGGTTTTCGCGCCGGCTGAGGGCGATGAACAGTTGGATGCGCAAGTGAATGCATTGAGGCGCGCTGGGGAGCGGGTGATTCGGCAATTGCCGGGGCAAATCGGTTCTGCAGCGGATATGGGTTGTAATCGCGTTCTGGTAAAACAGGGCGCTAAATGGGCAGTCGTTAGACTCGAGAATGGCGGAAATGGCTAACAATATCGTAGTAATTGGAACACAGTGGGGCGACGAAGGTAAAGGTAAGATCGTCGACTTACTCACAGAGCGCTATGATGCGGTGGTGCGTTTTCAGGGCGGCCACAATGCAGGGCATACGTTAGTCGTAAACGGCGAAAAAACCGTCCTGCATTTGATTCCATCCGGCATTTTGCGGCCGCATGTAACATGCATTATTGGCAATGGCGTGGTGTTGTCACCTAAAGCCTTGTTAGAAGAAATTACGAAGCTGGAGTCGAAAGGGATTCCAGCGCGCGAGCGCATTCGCATTAGCGGTGCTTGCCCGCTGATTTTGTCGTATCACGTCAAGCTTGATCAAGCCCGCGAGCGAGCACGCGGTGGCAGTGCGATTGGGACCACTGGGCGCGGTATCGGCCCGGCGTATGAAGATAAAGTGGCGCGGCGCGCGGTGCGCGTGACCGATCTGTTCCACCGTGAACGTTTTTCCGCAAAGCTAGGCGAAGTATTGGATTACCATAACTTTGTTTTGCAGAATTACTTCAAAACCGAGCCGGTCGACTTCCAACAAACATTGGAAGAAGCGCTGGAGATGGGTGAAATTCTGGCGCCGATGATTGCGGATGTGCCTGAATTACTCGATCAGTTGCGCCGCGAAGGTAAGTCGGTGTTGTTTGAAGGTGCGCAAGGCGCATTGTTGGATATTGATCACGGCACGTATCCGTATGTCACGTCGTCCAATACCACATCCGGCGGCGCCGCGTGTGGTTCCGGCGTGGGGCCATTGTATTTCAATTATGTGTTAGGAATTACCAAGGCGTATACCACGCGAGTGGGCGCCGGTCCGTTTCCGACAGAGTTGTCGGATGACGTGGGCGAATATTTGCGGAAGCGCGGCAATGAGTTCGGTTCTACCACGGGGCGCTCGCGCCGTTGTGGCTGGTTCGATGCCGCGTTGTTACGCCGGTCGGTGCAGATCAATGGCGTGTCGGGCTTGTGCATAACCAAGCTTGATGTGTTAGACGGTTTGGATACAATTCGAATTTGTGTTGGTTACCGTCGTGATGGCAAGACGTACCGTACGCCGCCGGTCGGCGCGGATGCGTATACGAGCTGTGAGCCAATCTACGAAGAAATGCCAGGCTGGACAGGTACGACCTTTGGCGTGCGCGATTGGGCTGAGTTGCCAGAAGCGGCGCGTGCCTATTTGAAGCGGATTGAAGAAGTGGTTGGAACGCCAATTGCGATTGTTTCTACAGGGCCAGATCGCGAAGAAACGATTGTCTTAGATGAGAGCGTCAGGCTGCAGAAATAATGGCTAAGACCGTTGGCGGAAGGGCAAAGGACTGTCCTTCCGGTTGGTTTTATTAACACTCGAATTCATTGGGAATCAATGTATAATGCCGCCTTTGGCGGACTCGTGTACAGAAATTGGTGCCGAGGAGAGGACTTGAACCTCCATGAAGTTTCCCCCACTAGTACCTGAAACTAGCGCGTCTACCAGTTTCGCCACCTCGGCATGAGGATGCTCTAAATTGCTTGAGCTGCGACAGGAGCAGCGCACTTTACTCGGAGAAGTTTTTTTTGTCAACGCAGTCACGTAATTTCAAAGACGATCCTTTCGCCGAACGCGAAGCGTCTAAATACGCTAATCCATTGCCCAGTCGAGAATTTATTCTTGATGTCTTGAGCCAAAAAGGTGAGTTGCTCACGCTGCCGGATTTGCTTGCTCATTTTGAATTGCAAAGTGAAGAGGACATCGAAGGCCTGCGACGCCGCTTGCGCGCGATGGAGCGGGATGGTCAGCTTATTCAAAATCGCCGTGGCGTATACGGCATCGTTAAAAAAATGGACCTCGTTTGCGGTCGCATCATCGGTCACGCGGATGGCTTCGGCTTTCTCGTTCCCGATGATGGCAGCGACGATTTGTTCATTTCTGCGCGCCGTATGCGCGGTGTGTTGCACGGGGATCGCGCCTTGGCACGCTTAACCGGCCTGGATCAGCGCGGTCGACGTGAAGGTGCACCGGTGGAAGTGTTAGAGCGCGCTAACCACCAAGTGGTGGGGCGATTGCGCTCTGAGCATGGCATTGCTGTTGTTGTGCCGAGTAATAAACGCTTGGCACAGGATTTTCTTGTTCCGTCTGAACAATTGAATGGCGCCAAGCACGGTCAAATCGTGGTGGCGGAGATCATTGAACAACCTACTTTTCGATCACAGCCGGTGGTGCGTGTGGTGGAAGTGCTCGGCGAACATATGGCGCCGGGGATGGAAATTGATATTGCCGCACGCGCGTATGAACTGCCTAACACCTGGCCTGATGACGTTTTGCAAGATATCGCGGGACTCAGCAATGAAGTTCCCGAAGCCGCAAAAGTTGGGCGTGAAGATTTGCGCAATACACCCTTAGTCACGATTGATGGCGAAGACGCGCGCGATTTTGACGATGCGGTATTTTGCGAACCCAAAGGCAATGGTTGGCGCTTGCTAGTGGCCATCGCTGACGTTTCGCATTACGTAATGCCGAATACGGCGTTAGATGAAGAAGCGAAGAATCGCGGCAATTCCGTGTATTTCCCTGGCCACGTGATTCCGATGTTGCCGGAAATTCTCTCCAACGGACTGTGCTCGATCAACCCAAAAGTGGATCGCTTATGCATGGTTTGCGAGATGCAGGTGTCGCGCAACGGCACGGTCGGCGAATATCGCTTTTTTGAAGCGGTCATGCGTTCCGCCGCACGGCTCACGTACAACGAAGTGGCGGCGATGGTTGTCGATAACGACGCCGCTATGCGCGAACGTTATAGCCTCGTGGCAAGTCACCTTGACGAACTTTATCAGTTGTACAAAGCCTTTGATGTGCGACGTATTAAGCGCGGCGTCATTGAGTTTGGCAGCACTGAGACGCGAATTTTGTTCGATGAAAATCGAAAAATTAGCCGCATCGTTCCGGTCGTGCGCAATGATGCGCACAAGATGATTGAAGAGTTTATGATCGCCGCCAATGTGTCAGCGGCGCATTTTCTTGAACATTATGAAACACCCACGCTTTATCGTGTGCATGGTGGCCCTACGCCTGAAAAGTTAACGGATGTGCGCGCCTTTTTGGCAGAATTGGGTGTGAAGCTGGAGGGCGGCAAAGAGCCTGGGCCGGAACATTATGCCAAGCTGTTGCGTTCGATTAAGGGCCGTGCGGATGCCGTTTTAATTGAAACGGTATTGCTGCGCAGTCTTTCGCAGGCGGTATACAGTCCGGAAAATGAAGGGCATTTTGGTTTGGCGTTTGGTGCGTACGCGCATTTCACGTCACCTATCCGTCGTTATCCCGATTTGTTGGTCCATCGTGGCATTCGGCACATTTTGCGCCATGGCGAGCGAAAATTCAGCTATACAACAGAAGACATGGAGCAATTCGGTATTCAATGCTCCGTGACCGAACGGCGAGCGGACGATGCAACGCGTGACGCAGTAGACTGGCTAAAATGCGAGTTCATGCAGGATAAAGTCGGGGAGGAATTCAACGGCACGGTGACGTCCGTCACCAGTTTCGGCATATTTGTACAGTTGAAAGAAGTGTATGTCGAAGGCTTGGTGCACATTACCGCGTTGGGCAATGACTATTACCATTTCGATTCCGCAAAACATCGGTTAACCGGCGAACGCACTAGCAAAACTTTCCATTTGGCGGATCCGGTGCGGGTGCGCGTGGTTCGCGTCAATCTCGATGATAAAAAAATCGATTTTGAGTTAGTAGTAGACCCGAGCGACGCTGGCAATGAACGGCGCGAGCCGCGTGAACCACGTGAGCCGCGCGAAGCTAAAAAGCCGCGTCGACGGAGAAAGTAGGTGGCGAATAGTTTGGTATACGGCATTCATGCCGTGCAAGCCATTATCGAAAAGCATCCAGACCAGCTTGTTGAGCTGTTGTTGCTTTCGGGTTCGCAGTCAAATGTTCGCTTGCAAAAACTCGCGCAGTCGGCGCGTTCGCGGGTGAAGGTGCGTGAAGTCACGCGCCTAGAACTGGACAGCTTAACGGACGGCGCCACGCACCAAGGTGTGGCCGCTTATTTTCGCGGTGCTGAGCCGCGCGATGAAGTGTTTTTGCAAAATATGTTAGCGGGTCTGAGCGAGCCTGCATTCTTGTTAGTGTTAGACGGAATTCAAGATCCGCATAATTTGGGCGCCTGCTTGCGCACGGCGGATGCAGCCGGAGTACATGCCGTTATTGCGCCGCGCGATAAGTCAGTCGGATTAACGCCCGCTGTACGTAAAGTGGCTAGCGGCGCGGCGGAGCGTATTCCGTTTGTGCAAGTGACTAACTTGGCGCGAACACTGGCGTGGTTGCAGCAAGAGGGCGTGTGGATAACGGGCTTGGCCTTAGAAGGAACTCAGTCGCTCTATGACGGAGATTTTAAAGGTGCAACGGCCATTGTCGTGGGCGCGGAAGGCGCCGGCGCACGCCGTTTGACGCGTGAACACTGTGATTATTTAGTCCGTATTCCTATGGTGGAGGGGGCGGTGGAAAGCTTGAATGCCTCGGTCGCTGCCGCTGTGGTGTTGTTTGAAGTGCGTCGACAGCGCCTGAGTGGGTCCAAGAAATGAGTGGGGGCGGGTTTGTTTGTTGGAAGTGTGGGACAGGCATTGGTCATGAGCCGTTACCTTTGTCGCGCACGGCCCATTGCGCCTCTTGCATGGCAGACTTGCACGCGTGTCGTATGTGCAGCTTTTTTGATATTCGTGTGGCGAAAAGTTGTCGCGAGCCGGTCGCGGAAGATGTGCTGGACAAAGGTCGGGCCAATTTTTGCGGCTACTTTCAGCTAAAGGCGGGTAGTTATGTACCCGGTACGGATTCGAGCCGCGCACGGGCGGAGTTGGGTGCATTATTTGGTGGCGGACCTGTTAAAGAGGACGCCAGCCCGGAAGAGGCGCGAAAGCAGCTTGACGCATTGTTTGGGGATAAACGCGGGAAGAAAGGGAAGTAGTCGAAGTCACCCAATTGACGGCGTGATTCCAACCCAGTAGAATTCGCGGCCTCATAGAATGGGCGATTAGCTCAGCGGTAGAGCACTGCCTTCACACGGCAGGGGTGGATGGTTCGACACCATCATCGCCCACCATTTTCGACTTCCCCCAGAAAAAAGTAAGGCGCCGAGTTTGGAATTCGGCGCCTTACTGTGTTTGACCTTTGCGGGTTCGCTAGTTTAGGGCATCTTTTACCGAGGTAATTTTCGCGCCGACTGCTGTTCCCAAGTCTGTGAAGG
>JANOTC010000261.1:0-5702 GCA_031416175.1 Gammaproteobacteria bacterium | reverse complement strand
CATCAGGGCACTGGAGCAGCGTGGCCTGTTCCAGTCCGCCAACGGTCGGATCGCGGTCGGCTGGCTAATCGTCGAGGATTTGACGATGGTTCTGGTTCTCGTGTTGCTGCCCCCGCTGGCCGGGTGGCTCGGCGGCAGCGGTGAGCTTGCTGCAAAAGAAATCGACCGGAGCTTGCTGGAAACGCTCATGATCGCTCTTGGGAAGATTTCTATTTTCGTCGCGCTCATGCTTGTTGTTGGACGAAGGGTCTTCCCGTGGCTGCTTGGGTACGTTGCCGGCACCGGCTCGCGCGAGCTGTTCACGTTGAGCGTGATTGCGGCGGCGGTGGGCATCGCCTACGGCTCCGCGCAACTGTTCGGTGTCTCCTTCGCCCTCGGCGCTTTTTTTGCCGGCATGGTCATGCGAGAGTCCCCTCTCAGCCATCGGGCCGCGGAAGAGTCGCTGCCGTTCAGAGACGCATTCTCGGTTCTGTTCTTCGTCTCGATGGGTATGCTGTTTGATCCGAATGTTCTGATCCAACAGCCGCTGCAGGTGCTCGCCGTGGTCGCGATCATCGTCGTAGGCAAATCTCTGGCGGCCTTTCTGTTGGTCCTCGCCTTCCGCTATCCACTCAACACCGCGCTCACCGTATCGGCAAGCCTGGCGCAGATCGGCGAGTTCTCGTTCATCCTGGCGGGACTCGGGGTTTCCCTCGGACTCCTGCCGCGAGAGGGCATGAGCCTCATTCTGGCGGGAGCGCTCATCTCAATCTCGCTCAACCATCTGGTGTTTCAGGCCATCGAACCCGCGCAGGCGTGGATACGCTCGCGTTCGAAGCTCGCCCGCGCCTTGGAGCGCCCCGATGATCCGCTGGCGGAGCTGCCGATGAAGGTCGAGTCGCACGAGGTTACGGGCCATATAGTGCTCGTCGGCTATGGCCGCGTCGGCCGCCGTATCGGCGAGGCGCTGGCCGCACACGGGCTGCTGTACGTGGTGGCGGAGCAGAATCGTGAATTGGTCGGGCAGTTGCGCAAACGCGGAATCCATGCCGTCGCGGGCGATGCCTCGGATCCGGCCGTCCTTATTCAAGCGCATATTGCGCGGGCGCATATGTTGGTGATTGCGACCCCAGATGCGCTGCGTGCGCGTTGTATGATCGAGACCGCGCGCATGCTCAACCCGCAGGTCGAGACTTTGGTGCGTACCCATAGCGAAGAAGAGGCGGTGCTGCTGCGGAAAGAGAATGCCGGAACGATATTTCTGGGTGAGCACGAGCTTGCGCTCAGCATGACACGCCATGTGCTGGAAAAAGTCGCAGCCAAGTAGAGTGGACGCACGTTGGACGTACGCACCATTTTCCAAATAAACTGCCTAACAAGGCGCTCAGCTTCGTGCCGACTACGCCGTCAGCGCTTTCCACTGCATATCGCTAAAATACACGGTGGCGGGCATGTCGGGAATTTCTCGATTCAAATGCGCCAAGTACATCATGCGCCAAATACAACACCGCCTCCGCTATGTCGAGCGGATTGCCGCGCCGCTTCAACGTGGATTTCGCCGCCGAGTTCGCGCGTAAGCGCCTTGGTTAACATCACCAAGTCGGCCTTGGCCATGCAATAAACGGGATAGTCCTTGAGCGGACTCGGCGTGGATATCAACAATATTGACCACATTGCCATGTACTTTGCGCAGATGCGGCATGGCCGCTTGCGCGAGGAAAAACGGCGCCTTCAAGTTGCTGGCGGTTCGCACGAACACGGTGGTCAGACCCAAGCCCAAACCATTCACAGTGGTGGTCGACACGGCTAACAGCGGGCACAAACCCAACAGTTGAACTAGGCCGGGGTTGTTGCTCCACAAACCGTCAGTCGCTATTTTTTGGTAGCTGATTTTACTCATGGTGCCGCCATTAGTTCTTCCCGGTGGGCTGAAAAATAGTCGAGTGCCTTACGCACCGCTTTCACAATCGCACGTGGCGTGACGGTGGCACCCGCGACATAGTCGAACGCGCCGCCATCTTTTTTCACTTTCCATTGTAGCGCTGGCGGCTCGCCGAGTCGCTTGTTTTCAAAAATGCGAATCCAGTCGGAGCGCTCACTCTCAATGTAATCGCCCAGGCCCGGCGTTTCTTTATGGTGGGTGACGCGAACACCGATCAGTCGGGCGTCGGCGTCAATGGCCACTAGCAGGTCGATAGCGCCACTGTAGCCATCGGGCGCGGTCACTTGGGCAATCACGGCGACCGCTTTTCCGTGCTGCCGAGCGCGATACACGGTGACGGGTTTGCCGGTTGCGCTAAAGGCCGCGTCGGTGACTTCCACGGTGTCATTCAGTAAATCGTTATCATGCCGTTCTGGCGGCAACAGAATGTGCAATTGATCGCGCAACATCGCGCGTTCGTTGGCTTGAATGCGATCATGCGTGTGCGAGTAAGTAAACGCGAGTACGGCGCTACCTGCTAAGGCAAACACGCTGAGCATGGCACCGCTCAAAAGGCTCTGCCGAGCAGTATTAGCGCCCATGCCCGAATACTCTGGGTTTGGTGTAGTAATCAATGGTGGGTGCGGCGATGTTCATCAATAACACGGCGAAGGCGATGCCGTCCGGATAGCCACCCCAGGCGCGAATAACATACGTTAATACCCCAGCGCCAAATCCATAAATCAGCCGACCGCGGGGTGACGTGGCAGCGGTAACGGGATCAGTGGCAATGAAAAACGCACCTAGCATGGTGGCGCCACTCAGCAAATGAAACAACGCCGACGCGTATCGAGCCGAATCAATCCAATGCGCAATGCTTGCAATGAGGACGAGACCTGCGATCATGCCGACCGGAATTTGCCAGCCAATCACGCGCTTGAAAATTAGCCAAACGCCACCCAACAAGAAGGCTAGGTTAATAACTTCATATCCGCTCACACCGGGCAAGCCGTGTAATGCATTTCCGCGAATAATATCGTCGACGGCTCGTTCCAGTCCGAGTTGCGTGCGGAGCGCGTCCAAGGGGCTGGCGCCCGTGAGCATGTCTATAGTTAGACCTGTTGGCGGCGTGTTTAGGAAAATTAGCCGTACTGAATCCCATAGGCCCAGCGCGGGGCTAGAATTGCCAAGCGGCGCCGCCCAGGTGGACATTTCTTTGGGAAACGAGATGAGCAACACCGCGTAGCCGACCATCGCCGGGTTAAACGGATTAAAACCGAGTCCACCGTATAGATGTTTGGCTACGACGATGGCAAATAACACGCCGATGACCGTCATCCACCAGGGTAGGAAGGGGGGCAAAGCGGCCCCTAACAATAAAGCCGTCACAATAGCGCTGCCGTCTTTTAGGAAAGGCGCGAGGGGCCGATGGCGCGCGCGCAAAACGAACGCCTCTGTGGCCAAAGCAGTGACGGTGGCAAGCACAAGATTGACGACGACGCCCCAGCCATAGATCCACACCAGCGCGACCACGCCGGGAAGCAGGGCCGCCACCAGGGTGAACATGATCTTGCTAACGCTGGTTGGCGCGTGCGCATGGGGAGAGCTGGGCGTGTACAAAGTCATCGGGGTCGTTCTACGGCTCCGTAGGTTGGAATAGCTGATGCGTGCGCGGTGCGGTCCTTGAACAGGTTTTCAACTTGGGTTTCAAAGCCGTGCTTGTCATTCAGTGCGGTGTCGGCAGTGTATTCGCTCATTTCGGACCCTCTTTACGGTACACCTTCAACCAGTCCCGGCCTTGATCGGTCAAGCGATAGCACTGTAACCGACTATTGGGCTGATCGGGCAATGTCATTTCCAGATAACCGGCAGCCATGGCAGGCAGAATGTAGGCCTTGCGAAAGTGATCGGCATTCTTCAATCCCATGGCGACCTGTAGCTCTTGACGTCGCATTTCACCATTCACCACCTTAAGCAGAGCCGCGACTTCCATGGTGACTTCCATGGTGACTTCCATGGTGACTTCCATGGTGACTTGTTCCTCGGCCTGTTGCGCCAACGGATGCACCGGCAGCCGGATCACATAGGCCAGTCGGTCGTCATCCGTTTCAAACAGCGGTGCGGGTGAGCCGTTGGCACTCATGACTTTGAGGATTTTGGGCATGCCGGTGGAGCGCCCTTCGGTCAGATCCAGCTCTTTCAAAAACTCACCAATACGGCGATTGCGATAGCGTCGGCTCACCGCCCGACCCGCTTCAAAGTCCGATAATTTGATTGATCTATCCGGCCCCGGAAAACTCAGTACCACTAATTCCTCACGGCTGATGCGAATCTCAATCGGTTCGCGCTCTTCATACGAACGGTGATACACGGCATTGACCACAGCTTCTTCAATCGCCGAATAAGGGAAGTTCCACACCCGCGTGGCTTCAGCACGATCAAGGTGCTTGATCACGGTTTCAACCAAATAATTACGCTGAATGTAGCCCAACGCCTCGCGGGTCATGCGCGCCAGTGGTCCCTTGAATATCTTCTCGTCAAAACGATCGCCGCCCGCTCCTTCAGGAAACCAAACCACATCAATCTGGCTATAGGGGAAAAAACGCTCCGGCGCTTCATTGAAAAACAGCAGGCCGACATTCTTTGGCCACGGTGACTCACTCGGGCCGCCCACCACATTCATTTGCCGACCCAGCGCCTCCACAGTCAGATCTGAAGCATCGACGGCTAAGGCGCTCTCCACCTCTTGCAAATACGCCACCATCAGCGGTTTAGACAAATCGGACAGACTCGTCTGCTGGGCAAAACGATCATCCCACGGCACCTTGGCAGTCAGGCTCAGCAGCTCCTGTTCGGTTTCGCCTTTAGCCTCCACCGTGCTGCTATAACGGCGGATGTAATAGTGCCAGCTTTTGTGTTTAGCATTGACCGAGGTCGGTGCCTTGTAGGGGCGATGCATACCTCCCGGTGCCTGTAACACGATCAGCTTGCGGCCCTCCACCATTTCAATACTCAAGGCCGGGAAGTAAGGCGGCTGTATCAACTGGCAAGCCGCCAGCAACTCCTGCTGAATCTTGTCGAGTTGATTGTCGGGCAAACCCAGTGGAGGAAACAGCGGCTGGCCATTCTCATCACAATCCTGCCCAATCACCACATAACCGCCACCCAGGTTTTCAAAGTCATTGGCGAAGGCGCACAAGGTGCGAATAATCGCATCGGGATTCCAACCCGCCTTGTATTCGATACGCTCACCTTCGACGGTGCGCTGGTGCAGCAGGTCATGCAGGTTGATGGGCAGCTTGTCAGCCATGGGCGGTCTCGGGGTGAACGATGTTGACTTGCGCTTTACCGGTGAGCAGGTCGCGCATTAGGCAAGATTTTTGTTGGCGGAGTTTAGTGAGTTCTTGCCCCAATAAATCAGCCTCAACTAGCCAGCGGGTCAACTTCAGTTTCATTTAAATTCCGTTTTTCGATTAATTCACGAATCCATTTCACCCAGTGGCTGACCAAGAAACAGACAGACCGCGCACTGATTGCAGTCACCAAATGACATCAAGACCAGCAATAGCGGCGATCTTTTCGTCGCCACTGATTAACGGTGCGCGGTGGATCAGCGCCGTTGCCACGATCAGACGATCGGCGGGGTCGCCGTGACTAAACAGTCCACGTTGGGAAGCCTCCGCAATTTCCGGTGTAATGGGAAGAACCTGAAGTCGAAGTGCGAGGACGATGTCACGAATAAAGTCCGCCGCCGAGACAGGAACCGTGATCCGCTGCTTCGCCGCCAGCATGGCAATTTCCC
>JANOTC010000260.1:0-8485 GCA_031416175.1 Gammaproteobacteria bacterium | reverse complement strand
AGGGGCAGAATAACAAAGCGAAAGTGGTGATCAGAAAATCGTACGGATTTAGGACAGCAGAAATGCTAAAAATATCGCTTTATCATAAGCTTGGGATGCTGCCTGTTCCGAAGCTCGCCCACGAATATTTTTGAGGAGCCGGATTAAGATGCAATTCCACATGATCCAACCCAACAAGATAATGCGCGCCCCAGCGCCATGTACGATCAGCGTTCCACGCCTGGGCGTGTCCAGATAGCCTCAACGTATTCGTCCGATCCAACACCGTATCGCTTGTCAACAAATGCGTGCCGCTCAGTGTAATCCAGTGTTTTAACCCCAATTCTCTGGGCAGCACTTTCACGCTCGATTGCCAGGTAGCTAAAGAAGCCGTTGCCGTCGTTAAATCATTTAACGTAACTGGATTTGTCGAAGACCACGCCACTTCGAAATGCCAGGAATCGCTACCCTCTTCCATTCCAATCAACCAAGTCGCCGGGTGAATAATGTCGAGCGCCGGACCCGTTGACCTTGCTAACGCTCGCGCAGGCGGCAAGCCTTCTGCCATGGCTACTCGTAGCGACGGACTCACCACAAAATATGGCTCCGACCGTTGAAAATTTTGCATCGTGACGCCTTGAAAACGACGACCACTAGCACGTGTCATACGTATTCCCCAGGCGCTATTCCAACGTACTGGATCTTCGCTTACCGTCCCGTTACGCGCAATTTCCCCTAACAATGAATTATTCTCCAAGCCACGAATTCGACCGCGCTCCCGATTAACTGGATGCCAAATACTTTCCAGTTTCGGCAAATGTGCCGGTCGGAATACAGGCAACCAAACGACTTCAAGTGTTCCTTTATCTTCAGTGCGACGCCACAGCGCAGCCACATTCACTCGGCGCCGCTGCTCCAGTTCACTATCGAGCAGAAAATGACTCAAATCGCGAGTCGCCAGCCCGTCCAAGCCAGAATCCTGCGGCGCGCGATTCCAATTGATTCGCTGCAATCCGACCGACCACGTATTGGCCTCTTCGTGATAACTAACACTATTCGCTAGAAAATCGACCGCCAACATCGTGCCACTTTGCAAAGCGGACTGCCACCAAAAATCGCCCCGCACGCCTACGTCAAACTTGAAGCGACCATCCAGCGTTGACGCAGCAGCCGAATTCCTCCCAATCGCATCGACCGCACTCGCTGGCTCGCCGCGTTGCCGCCAATTCCACGACAACACACGCCAACTTGCCCGCGTCCGCCCCGTCAGCAACGGCATGGCGACCAGCGCATCTGCAGCAAGCCCAACGACAGGCAACGGACTTGGCCCGACGTCAGTGACGGCCACGTCCGCCGGGACAATCTCAACGTCGGCAACGCGATCCATAACAGAAACAACAACGGGCACAGGAACCGTCGCAACCGGCAACGTAACCTCAGCAACAGGCGCCGCACGTTCAACCCGCTCCACATCCACCCTCACCCAGAGCCGATACGTTCTCGAACTAACCTGTTTTCGCCCCACTTTAAATCCAAGCAGCCCCGCACCCTCAAGCTCACGCATTCGCGCTTCAGCAAACGCAGACGTTGTAAACGCACCCACATGAACGACAAAATGGCGACTTGGCACCCCTTCAAACACAAACGCATCAATTAGATGTAAACGTAATTTTTTAATTAACCGTTCAGCTAGCGCAGCCTGATCAAACGGGCCGAAATAGACAGTAATCAGTTCAACGGATTTGGACAAAGAATCTGTAAACGTCGCAGTACCCTGGCGTTGAAACTCTTCACGCGCCGACGCTGCCTGCTCTGGGCTAGAAAACTGCCCTGCCAATACATAACCTAAAGTAGCGGGAGAATTCGGCGGTATTTCAGACGCATCAGCACGATCAACGTTAAATTCGGCAGGATCAGGCAACGGCGCCGCACTCGCGGGCGCCAATAAAAGGAGCGTGAAAATGGAAATAAAGACTCTAGCAAGTCGAAATGCATTTCTAGTCAACATAACGGAGCCGTACCGCGCTGCCACACTCTGCGCAGCCGGTACGACCTATTACTCACCACCGCCCTTAGAACAGGTCAAAGCCATACTTCAGACCAATGCTCGCATTTAGCCCGTTGTATTTTTCCAACGCCGCCGCAACCGTGTAACCCGTTTCAAGATTTAACTTAATCCCTTTCGAAATGGGCGTATCCACATCCACGCTCACAAACATATTCAGCGCGGGATCACCCAAATACATAAAATCAAATCCTGCAAACACATTCGAATTGTGCGCAACACTTTGCATCACACCAAACGAAGCTAACAGATTATCCCCATAGCCGAGCTTTACTCGATAACCTAAATCGACATTGACAGACGAATCGCGCTGATAGGACACGTACAATATCCGCGCGCTGGTATCCGAGTTAATGTTAGTCATTAGCCGATTCACGGACCACATATCTTTGCGTGGCGACTCCACTTCTTCGACGCGATCACCCTGGTGAATCGTATATTTAGTCAGCTCATACGTGGGCGAAATGGACAACTCGCCCTTAGAAAATTCCTGAAATACTTCGTTCACCTTAATGTAACCCACGGGCTGCCTGAACGACTCCGTGTCATTGATCGACTTAATGTCACGGAAAACTGCATAATAGGAACCTTCCCTCACCCCCGCATTCTTACCAACATTTATCGCAACAAAATTCTCTAACACCGCCAAAATTTTCCCGCGGTAAAGCGCTTCCTCGTTATTCGTGGCGCGCTTCACCAAGTTACCCGGCTCCACCGAGAGCTCACCAATAATCATCTCCGCCACCGAATAGACAGCAGTCACAGAGATCACTTTCACAATACCAGTGGTTTCGTCGACTCGCCCGAACGAATTGCCGTCTTCGTCCTCGATCTCATTGCCTTCCACAAAAATCCGATAAATGTCACCCGCCTTAATGCCCGCCGTTTCGCCAAGATCAAAATAGACGAGACGCTTGTCTTTTTTGATGACTCGCCCGAGTTCAAGAAACCGCGCTTTAAGCGTCATCGGCATACTGTATTCAAGTTGCGCAATCAAACCCTTAATGTTCTTAATTTTGTATTCTTCCGCCCAATGAAAGGCGCTTTCCGCCTTGGCTGTATTGATAATATCGAAGGTAAGCCGTGCTTTCTTTTTATCGGTCGCCAAGGACACATTGGCCAACCACGGCACGCCCGCCTTGGCAGCAGCTTTAATCCGCTCTTCCAAAGGCGTAGACATCGGCAACACGTCTTTCTTGTGTTCAGTAGCTCTAAATCGTAATAAGCCATTGACGCTATTTTGGACCACCGTATTAAAATCGGCGCGTTGATTCTCAAATTCGCCGGTCAAATCACTGTAGACAATAATATCTTCTTCGGCCCAAGCCGCAACAGCGAACAAAGAACATGCAAGTGCCAATAGCAGGCGTGGAATGCAACGGGACATGAGGCCTCCAATAGTGTACGAAGCGTCGCAGACTGTCTGCTCAGACGCTTTGCAGTATCGGTGAACCGCATGAAAAACTTGAACTGAACGGGGGAACGGAGGCTATAAAACGAAAATCCTAAAAGCGACTCCTCACAATCGCCGTAAAATATAGGTTTTTTCTTGCAATGAAGTTACACCACGTTCACGGAAACGCGGATTATTGACAAGCACGTCTTCCGTCCCCACGTGACGAATATCAAACGCACCTTGGTATAAACGGCGAACTTCTTTTTCATCGACAGAAAACGGCGGGCCTTCCGATTCCTCCACCGGATATTCCATGGTCACCAACAGTACCGGAGTGCCCGGCTCTAACAATGCAGTAAGCGCGTGCGCGTAGCGATCACGCATCTCGGTAGGCAATGCGATCAGTGACGCTCGGTCATACACGGCGGCCACATTCGCGCACTCACGCCGCCCGAGGTCAAAGAAATCACCGCAAAGTAAGTCGTAACCCGCCGCCGAAGAACGCATGAACTTGCCATCGGCAACAGCCGTTGCCTGCAAACCGTTTTCGGCGAAAAAGGCCTCCGTTGCCAATGCACTCAATTCCACCCCTAACACGGAATGCCCTTGTGAGCGCAACCACAGCATGTCCTTGCTCTTGCCACACAAAGGCACCAACACCTGGCCGCCCGCCGCAACGCCCAACGCCGCCCAATGCTGTTTCAAATACGGGTTAGCGTCATTCTGATGAAAGCCAATTTGCCCATCTTGCCAACGCGTTCGCCAAAAATTCGCTTCCATTTTTTTCTCCCTCCAAAGCGGGCCATGTCACTGGCTTAGCCGAATAAGACGGCACACAAAAAATTACGGCCGGAAATCCGGCCGTCATTCATAATTCCTATTACACCGCGCGCGGACGCAGTATAGCCCCTAATTAGGCCACCACTTTCACATGCCAAGGCTCGAAACGAACCCCAAACTCGTTACTCTCGTGATAACGAATGTGGATATAACCCAGATCTGTTAAACGCTTAAATTCCCGCGTTTTCGCGAACGCCTCCGTAAAATTACGCGACCCCATCCCACGTCGACCTACGTCGAAATCGCCCACGCCGTGGAACGAATGTCCCGGCGGGGCCAAAGAACGTGACGCCATCGACAGATTGCCTTCAGACTGATCCGCTTTGGCCAAAAAGAGATAAATTTGCTTCACAATTCCGCGCACGCCGGACGTTAAGATAATAGTAGGCCCGACGCCTTTCACGATTTTTTCGTACAACGCCAGCGAGTCGCCGCGATAAAGATACTGGCCCGTGGCGGGCATCTTGATCATGTCTTTGGCTGGGATACGCGTTGTCAGATCGGCCAGCACTTTTTGTCCGAAAAAGCCGTAATCGCTGGCGGCGCGATTAAATGTCGCCTCGATAAATTCTTTTTCCTGCAAGGGAAACGCCTCCACCTGCGGAAACTTCACCGCTGCACGCAGCGCGTCGTCAAAACTCAATAGACTAAAATTGGCATAACCCACCGCTGTCTCGACGCGCTTCAAGCGCGCGATCACAGACTTCAACATGGGCAGTTGTTCTAGACTTAAGCGAATATCGTCTGGAAAGTGGTGATCATAAAAGCGAATCTTGGATATTTGGTCTTTCACTTCAACGTTGTCGTTTGTCGGCTGCGAACCCATGTCGTCAAGCGCAAACACGATATCGGGTAGCGTCAGTGCACTTGCGGCCCCGACTGAAACAGCTTTTAAGAAAGACCGCCTGTCCAAATCCTGCGCAATCCGTAAAAATTCATTTTCTTGGTCACACCGCGTCGGGCGACCCCCGCTAACTTGCTAAAAGCACACTCCAGCCCGTCCCCTGACCTTGCTTTTATCACTCGCGTCCAATGTCGTCCATCATATATCCGTCCAACGTTGCCGTATAGCACTATGCCGCTTGTGCAAGCCCGTAAGGCGCTAAAAAAGTTGCCGACGCATCAACAAACTGCTCATCCGCCAGCACGATCAAGGGTTCTACCAATTTTTCCGTCAAACCCGTCACGATCCAGGCGCTGGCATCCAAGGGCGCGTCAATGCCCTCATGGGTACCGGAATGCATTGCACGTTCAGCAATATAGTTGGCCAAATGGATTATCGACGCATCATTGCGCGACTCCTTGGCTAACCACGGCTCGTGGTGGAAACCCACAGCGTCGGCAACTGAGTTCGGCAAACCCCATTGGCGCAATAGCTCTGAGCCAACAGCCGCATGATCAAAACCAAGCACACGCCGTTCCGCCATCATCACCGGCTCATTCGAACTTATCGAGGCTTCCATCGCGACCGCCATTTCATCCGGCACCACGTGATAAAGCGCCAGTCGACCGATATCATGCAGCAAACCCGCCAAGAACAGCCGCTCTTTGTTCTGAACTCGACACTTCGTGGCCAAAACACGCGCGACCAAGGCCGAATAAACGCTATGGCGCCAAAACGTACCCATATCAACTAAGCGAGGTGGCAGAGACGCAAAGGTTGAAACAGCACTGGTCGCCCACGCGATATCCCGCAGACCCATCATACCGACCACCATCACGGCCCGGTGTAAGCTATCAATGCTGGCCCGATAACCATAGAAGGAACTGTTAGCGACCTTTAAGACGCGGGCAGCTAACGCAGGATCGGAATTAATAACAGCAGCGAAACTACCCGTCGTACAACGCGGGTCATCCATCAGTTCGTTGAGGCGAAAACACACGTCCGGCAAGGATGCCAACGTGGTTAAACGGGCGACCACATCTTTGGGCTGCATCGGCATAGACCCCTCTCCTTATATTCGTCCGGCCCTGGCATTACGGTATCTAACCCCTTATATCGCCCCTCAGAGACTTTTTCTTTAATCGCATTCTTCTGCTTGGTTAGGTTTTCACCCAATGGGCGGCTTCCCGCAACAATTCAACACCCGCATTCTGCTTATGGGCGTTCTCACTCAAAACACGACGCCACGCCCGTGCGCCTGGAACGCCTTGATACAACCCAAGGATATGCCGAGAAATATGTTTGAATTGACAACCCGCCGCCATTTCTCGCTCGATATAGGGGATGAGCTGATCAATAACCGCCTCACGCGTCACCGCCGCCGTATTGGCGCCATAGAACCGGCGGTCCACGTCCGCCAAGATCATCGGATCTTGGTAAGCCGCGCGGCCAATCATCACGCCATCAACCTGGGCCAAATGCGTTTCCGCTTGGTCCAAGTTCAACACACCGCCATTCAAAGAAATTTCCAACTGCGGAAAGTCACGTTTTACTTGATGAACAAGATCATACCGTAACGGCGGTATTTCCCTATTTTGCTTCGGACTCAAGCCGCTCAACCACGCCTTGCGTGCATGAACAATGAATACCTCACAGCCCGCCTGAGCCAACTTCCCAATGAAATGGTGAAGATATTCATATGAGTCTAGCTCATCAATCCCAATTCGTAATTTTACCGTGACGGGAATTCGCACAACGGCGCGCATGGCCGCGACACAGTCAGCCACTAATTGTGGCTCCGCCATTAAACAGGCGCCAAAACGCCCGGATTGCACGCGATCGCTGGGGCAGCCGACATTGAGATTGACCTCGTCGTAGCCCAGATCTTCCACGCGCTGGGCGGCCAACGCCAACTCAGCGGGGTCGCTTCCGCCCAATTGGGCCGCCACTGGGCGTTCTGCGGGATCAAAGGCCAGTAGGCGACGCCAATCACCGCGCTTTATTCCCGCACTCGTGACCATTTCGGTGTACAACCAAATGCCGCGTGAAAACAACCGTAAAAAATAGCGGTCATGGCGATCAGTCCAGTCCATCATAGGCGCGACGGACAAACGGCGAGACGGAATCAAGATTGCATTTACTCCAAGTGCACAGGCGAAAAGAGAGCTTTAAGAAATAGCGGCCAACATACGAACCGAGCGTCGCCTTTTTTTGGCATTCTTTGTGAAAAAGGACCTATAATACACGCAGGTATTATACAAAAAAAACAACGCGACATTGTGGGGACGAAGATAACAGCGGCGTCGCAACGCGCCGCAACAGGGGTGGTTCCGGCTTATGTCGGCAACAACAACCAAGTGGTGGAGAAATATAGCCAAGTGGCGTCCTGCAAAAGGAATCGCCTACGGCCTTATTTTGACTGCTTGCAGCCTCGTCGTTTCGTCGGTACACGCCGGACCCCCACTCCCCTTTGATGCCTGGTCAAAAGCGGGCAACGGCACCATTACAAGTGCATGCCCAACGGGTTACACCTGCGAAGAAAGCGTCAATGACGGAGGCATGCTGCAAAAGATCCTCACCGATGCCAATGGCGAGCGACTTATCCATCAAATTTTGGACAACGGCACCGTCAATGCGCGGGGTCGGCTAGTTTCCGAGAGCTACATTTACGGCAACAATACTTCAGGCAATGTTGCCGTAAAACGCGGAATTTCAACCAAACAATCGCTGACGCAGACTGGCCAAAACACACTCACCTACAACACATTGATCAATAGAGGCATTTATGCAACCCCTGGCGCGCCCGCCATTATTTTTAGCCAAAACATAAAGGACACAACGTCGAACCAGGTTAGCCTCGACTATACCTTTGACTTCCAAAACACCGTTAACGCGGCGGGCGAGGTGACAGGGTTTTACTATGGAATTAGGGAGTCAGTCCTAAATTCTGGGGTTATTTCTGGTAAGGGACCGGGCGATACCTATGCGTTTGTATTGCGACGTGCCGCAGGGGACTATATTCGCGCAGCCGGAACAGCCAATCTACCTACCGCAGCGGGTGGAATGGGCGGAGGAGCGGGTGGAATGGGTGGCGCAGCGCCCGCGCCCGCTCCTGTGACACCTGCCCCAGGCGCTCCCGCGCCAGCACCAGCGCCAGTTGTCGCCCCGCCTGGAATGGGCGGTCCCGCACCAGTGCCCACTGTCCCGGTTGTCGCTGCCCCCGCGCCCGGAATGGGCAGACACGAAGCGGGACACACTGTCCAGGTTGTCGAACATCAAAGTGTGGGCCCTCACGCACAGGCGCCCACTGTCCCGGTTGTCG
>JANOTC010000259.1:0-2039 GCA_031416175.1 Gammaproteobacteria bacterium | reverse complement strand
TTCTTTGTGTGCCGTCGTCGACTAGGAGGACAGGATCATATTGAGTTAATGAAACTGAATGATCATTTTGAAGACACCACGGTGATGTTGAATGAATACATGGCCTCGCCTGATGATGCCAAGCGTTTAGCTAAAGAATACAAAGCGAAGAAAAAGGCCGAGGCTAAGCAGCCGTCGGACGAGAAGCGCCCGCGCATATTTGTATTAGATTTTGATGGCGACATCAAAGCCTCCGCCGTGTCTGGATTGCGCGAAGAAATAACGGCTGTTATTGGCGTTGCGCGACCCACAGACGAAGTGTTCTTGCGCTTGCACAGTGCCGGGGGCCTTGTTCATGCCTACGGGCTGGCGGCTTCACAGCTCACGCGTTTGCGTTCGCACAAGTTACCGCTCACGGTGGCAGTAGATAAAGTGGCGGCCAGTGGTGGCTACATGATGGCGTGCGTGGCAGACCGCATTTTGGCGGCGCCGTTTGCTATTGTGGGTTCCATTGGCGTGGTGGCACAAATTCCCAATTTTCATCGCTTATTGCGTAAACACGATGTCGATTTAGAATTGGTCACAGCCGGTGAACACAAGCGCACACTCACCGTATTTGGCGAGAACACCGACAAAGCGCGCGCGAAATTTAAAGAAGAAATCGAAGATATCCACGCGCTATTTAAAGACTTTATTGTCGAGCACCGACCTGTCGTTGATATGGCTAAAGTGGCCACCGGAGAGCATTGGTTTGGAACGCGGGCGCTTGCGTTGCAGCTGGTTGATGAAATTAAAACAAGCGACGATTATCTGTTAGAAAAATCAAAATCCGCCGACCTTTTTCAATTAACCTATACTACCAAGCAAGGCTTGGCATCGAAATTTTCCCACTTCATGCAACACGCGGCCGAGCGTGCCATGTTAGGAGTATGGACTAAACATCAGGAAAGCCGATTACCCTAAGGCAATATTCTGATGGTTGTTTAAAATCGAAAGCCTAACTGGGCTGCGCCGTTGATTTCTTGAAGGCCGGGGCTGACCCCGGCCGCTACGTCGAAATGAAGGCCATAAATATTTAAGCCTAGGCCCAGTGTAACGATGCTGCTGGTCGGATCAGCGAGATTGTGGCGGTAGCCGAGGCGCACCAGCAGCAGCCAAATGTCCACCTCTCCGCCAATGCCTAGGTACTGGGTTTTTTCGCCGAAGCCGACCGGATCACTGGGGTTGAGATCAAGATCGACCGCAACAGTGGTGCGCTCAGCATGGTGCGAGCCGCCAATGCGTGCTTGCGGTCTAACATCGATGTTGTTGCCGAGTACCGTTTTGTATCGCTGTGGAATAACATTTTTTATAGCGAAACCTGTTTTCCAGGCGTTGCCGTAATCCTTGGCAAAGCCTGCATCGAAATTGAAGCTGGAATATTGTTTTTCAGCATGGTTAACCTGATATTCAGTTGTGTCTAAGGTGCGGCCTTCTATGTGATAGTCATAGGTCACTGTTTGCACCAGCTTGGGTGTTATTCCAGCGGCGAAGGTTTGGCCGCGCGCTGAAAATTGCCGGGCCAGACCTACACCAATTTCACCGAACACGCCTGCACGACCGGCAACAAAGGTGCTGAAATTTTGTGTGGGATCAGTGCGTGTTAGGAAGTCGGTATAGTTCAACGTGCGCGTACCTTCAATCAAATCATTGGTGGCGATAAGATCGGCGTCCGATATTTCAGCGTAGGCACCGGCGCCACCCCAGGCGTTGATCATTAGTGCAATTCCGTAGCGTTTGCTAGGTATTCCGACCACAACACCCCCGTTGCTGTTCACTTCCACCGTTTTGTCGCTAACCCGGAGTAATGCGTCCCTAAGTTGCTCACTGGCGACTACCAAGTTCTGTCGATCCGTTTCAAATTGAGCGGATGCCGGGCGTGAGCCATTGGCCGGAAATAAGGCAACAAAGGCGTCGCTAAACCGCTCAAAATAGCGTTTATTTTCGAGGTCGTTGTAGTCGTTCAAAAAGTCGTCCGGATCGGCCACGCGCAACGTTATCGAGGGAATTTCGAGGGCGAA
>JANOTC010000258.1:0-8796 GCA_031416175.1 Gammaproteobacteria bacterium | reverse complement strand
CCAGGCGGTTATTGCGGGCTGGGTGGGACTGGGGTGAAGTGTCCAGGCGGATAGTGCCAGGCCGCTGTAACTACAAAAAGCGTATAATCACCTGGGATAAAGCCAAGCGAAAGAAAAACCTCAAAGATCACGGCATTGACTTGGCTGAGGTTGGCAGCATATTCGATGCCCCGATGATCACGGTGGAAGATGAACGCGAAAAGTACGGCGAGCAGCGGCTGCAAAGTTTGGCCTGGTTTCGCGAGCGCGTTGTCTTCCTGGTATGGACGGAGCGCGATGAAAGCGCCCGAGTAATTTCCTGTCGTTATGGTGACAAACATGAAACGCGTGCTTACTTCGAAGCCCTCAGCATTTAGCAAGGAACAGATGGCGGCAGCCATTGCCGCTGCGCCCGAACAGGTTAACGATCCTGAGTGCCCGTACGAACCGAATGATCCCATCGCGGTGGCCGAATTCTGGGTCAAGGGCAAGGTTCGCCTTCCGGGGCAGCGTGGACCGCAGAAGCACCCGACAAAGGTACCCGTTACGGTGCGTTATAGCCCGGAAGTCGTAGAGTACTTCAAAGCAACCGGCGAAGGCTGGCAAACGCGAATGAACGATGCCCTGCGGGAGTATGTGGAACAGCACCGCATGACGTAACTCATCGGCTTTTCGGCACGGTTCAAATCTGGGTACCACTCAGATTTGAACCGTGCCTATATTTCCACCCGATAAAATGAAAGCAGCGCCGGTGCGGGCGCTGCTTGTGTCTGTTCAATCTTGACTAGGTTTACGAAATTCTACGTAGCGTGGTCACGACTTAGGCGCTAGGCACGCGCCTAAGTCTAAGGCTTCTTACATTCCTCCACCCATGCCTCCGCCACCGCCCATTCCGCCCATTCCACCGCCCATTCCGCCAACAGGTGCTGCAGGTACTGCAGGTACAGCAGGTACAGGTACCACGGGCACAGGAAGGGGCTGCGACGGGTTAGCAAACGTCGTCACTGTATGGCACGTATCACAGCCAGTCAGCGCGTCAGGTGTGTGGTCCAATGGGGCTAAAGTCGTGGCAGGCCCAGTCACATGACAAGTCTCACACGAGCCCAAAACCTCATTGTGATCAACGGTAATCACTGGGGAGAAACTCAGCGTGTTGTGGCATGCGCCACAATTCTCCGTGCTTAATATGTGAGTGGCTGACTTGGCAGGCCCAGGCCCCGTCGGTTTATGGCACACCGCGCAATCCGTCGTATTCACAAGTGTGTGGTCAACCGTCACGATATTAAAGCCCCCGCCGATACCGCCTCTAGGCGCCGAATGGCAACCCGAGCAGGTGTTTGACGTGGGTGGGTGAGTGGTGGACTTGCCAATGATCGGCGCGTTGTTGTGGCATCCTACACAATTTGTAGCGTTAAGAATCTCGTTATGGTCCAACGGCCTCTTGTGGGCAGTCCACGGAGTCGGTTTCACCAAATGGCAAGCCTCGCACGTATTCGTTGAAGAAATGTGCGTGGCATTTTTACCTGTTGCACTCGCGCCGTTGTGGCAGCTAACACAGTTCGCTGTAATCGTCGAATGATCTACCGCGCGTACCTGCGAAAATAACGCAGGCGGTATATCGTGGCAGGTGTCGCAGGCTGCAACGGTTGGAATGTGCCCAGCCGACTTCAGGTGGCATAGGCTGCAAGCACCGAGCACTTGGAAGTGGTCCACGAAGGCGGTAGGTACCCACCTGACGACCAAATGGCAGGCGTCGCAGAGATCCGTCGTGGCTACGTGCGCCACAGATCGACCTTTTGCTATGGTGCCGTTATGGCAAGCTATACAGGAACCGGTCACTTCATTGTGATCGACAGTGGATAACGTGCTCCAAATCGTAGTTAGATGGCAAGCGCCACAGTTGTCTGTTGTTGGAGGGTGGCTTAGTGGCTTTTTACTAACAGCAGACCCTGTCGGACCATGGCATTGGTCGCACGAGCCCAGTATCTGTGCGTGATCCACTTTAGTCACCGGCGTCCAGTTCAACTGTACGGGCGGCGCAACGTGGCACGACGAACACATATTGGTCGTATTAGGATGGCTCGGGCCCTTGCCGGTTGATATCGTGCCATTGTGGCAGTCACCGCAGCCGCCCAACACTTCGGCATGGTCGACCCCCGTGGCAGGGCTAAAGGCGGTGGTGGTGTGGCACTTTGTGCACAAGTTGCTCGTTTGAACGTGGGTTAAGTTTTTCCCTGAGATCCCGGTAATAGCGCCACTGTGACAATCAAAGCAGGCGCCTATTGTTTCGGTATGCGGAATCGGAATCAGTAAGGTTTTCCAACTGGATGTCAAATGGCATGCTTCGCATTTGTCAGTTGTGGCCACGTGCCCAACCGACTTTCCTAGCGCAGGTTGGCCGCTTGCCTTATGACAGTCCACACACACCGTGCTTGGAATTTGTGCATGATCCACCGTGCGCACGGTAATCCATTTCGCCGGTAAAATGTCATGGCACGCTTGGCAAATGTCGGACGTGGCGATATGCGCTGCCGTCTTCCCGCTTCCTAACGTCCCGTTATGGCAACTGACGCACGCCTGAGTAGTGGTGGCGTGATCAAACGTAACCGGTCTCCACGCCTTGTTAGAATGGCACAAGCTACACTCTGCCGTCGTCGGAATATGGCCGAGGGATTTGCCAGGAATCGCTGGACGACTACCGTCATGGCACACGCTGCACACGCCAACGACTTGGGTATGGTCAATCGGCCGCACCGCAGGCTTAAACGTTGTCGTCAAATGGCAAGCGTCGCATTTTTCCGTAGAAGGGATGTGTCCGATGGGTTTGGTGATAATGGCCGCTGACGCGTTGTGACACGCGCTGCAACTTGCTGCTAACACGTCGTTGTGATCGACCGCCTTGGCAGGGCGCCATCCCTGCGGTGCTGTGTTGTGGCAAGCAGCGCAATTGTCAGTCGTTGGTGGATGGAAGCTTCCTTTACCGCTAGCAATCTTATTGTTGTGGCATCCTGCGCAAGCGCCGCGTACCTGGGTATGGTCAAGGGTCGGAACATTTTTCCACGTTCCACCCGTTGCCGTTGGCACGGCATGGCATGCATCGCAGACGTTAGACGTTGGTACGTGGGTAGCCGTTTTTCCTGAGGCGCGCGTGCCGTTATGGCAGGTGTTGCACCCACCGGCTAGGACTTGCGCATGGTCCATGGGCACCTTGACGGGTCGCCAGACGGTGGTCAGATGGCAAGCGGCACACGCATCGGTGGTGGGCGGGTGAAAGGTCGGCATGCCAACGGTCAGTCTACTACTTGCATTGTGGCAGGCAATGCATTCCCCGCTTGCGTCCGCATGGGAAAATGGACTATTGCTGGCCCGAAATGCAATCGTGCCGTGGCAGGCTTGGCAATTGTCGTTAGACGGAATGTGTGTCGCCGTTTTTCCGCGCATGGGCGCCGGGTTGTTCGCAGCGTGGCAGCTTACGCAAGTGCCAAGCGTTTGGTCATGCGCAAAAGTGCTGCGCAACCTCCAGCCAGCGTTAACCGAATGACATGCGCTACACACGTCAGTCGTTGAAATGTGAGTCGGTGGCTTATGTGTCTTGGCAATGCCCGTTCCGGCATGGCATTCCGAACAAACGGTAACGGTCAATTGGGCGTGGCTAAATGCCTTAACGGGGCGCCATGCGAGCGGCGAGTGGCACGCTTCGCAAACCGCCGTACTGGCAATGTGTAGGTTCGATTTTGCGCTTGCTTGTACACCGTCATGGCAGGTAGCGCAGCCGCTCGACAATGACGAGTGGCCGACAGGAATTGCAAGAAAAGCCGCCTGAGCGTTGCTTGCCGTAAAAGCTAAGGTTAACGTAACAAATATCAGCCAAGTCCATGCGCGCAGGGAAACGTTGGCATATTTTGCAAAGTTTGCGACGTCGCGTCTTCTGTCATCACGACTGGCAAGTTGCATATATCTCATGTCCTGTTCCGTTCCCCGCACTATTTTTTTCATATTCATGATCACACTCGGCTGGTTGTTTAACCCGTGGCATTTCTCGCGTAAGGTCAATGGCATAACGCCTACTTGACGGTGTCGCGACACGTTGAATCACTGGGTACAACTGGAACCCAAATCGGGTAGATTTTGAGGAGCCTTTCGCGCCGAAAAGCGCTTGCGCACGCACACAACACACGTTATCACGGGCAATTCATGGCCATAATACAGTTATTGTATTCCGGTAATTCCGAAACCGCGTTAGCGTTTGTGAAGCCCCATCATCCTACCCACATTAATCATTTATTTAATTATCGTTTTGTTGAGCTTCAGTGTAATACCTGTACATCGCGCTCAACTAATTATGCTTATCTAATATTTAGCACATGCAGCCGCATTTTCCAAGGTGCGGCAGCTAAATCTTCTTCACGCCTAGCTTTTTGATCGTCATACAATGCTCCTTTACGGCACAGGCGCGACGGGCACGGGTACGAGCGTAATCGCAGCCCCGTTACCGTCTGTTGCGCCGAGTTGGAAGCGATCTGTATATTCATGTAAGGCAAACCCATCAACCCTAGCAGTCCACGTGCCTGCCGCTGGAGCGTCGATATGTACTCGCTCCGGACTGCTCAGTGTTGCGCCATCCGGATTTTCTGTGCCGTCTGGCGCGATCAGAATGAGATCCAGGTCATGGGTGGGGTAAACCGACCAGTTGTTTGTCCAAGATAACGTAAGATCCGTCGCTGCCGTGTCCGGTGGGATAGTGAAGGTGAACTCCGCTGTGCCCTTGTCACTCACGCTGCCAGCGATGCCAGTCAGGGGCTTAGGGCTTTGTACGCGATTAATCGTCAGCGTCGCTGTAACATCACCTACGTTGGTCCAGTCGCCCAATAAGGCGACGCGCATCACGCCCGCTTGCGGGCGGTTGATGGTGTATGTGGTGTCGGCATTGATGAAGTCTTCTGCCTGGATAACGTTAATTGACGTTGGCGCCTCTAAAACGATAACGCCGAGGTCGTCACCAAAAATTTTATTTTGCCTTGCCAACGGCAAGGAGGGCGTAATATTAGTTATGTCTACCGTTACTTTTTCTGTGTTGTTAAATGCCGACACAAAAAATTGCTGCACTTGCCCAGGGACCAATTTGAGGGTTGTGCTAAAACTGCCATTCGTAAAGGCAACGGTCGGGAATCCTGCCTCGCGGAGATTATTGGCGACCAACGTGTCTGGTTTGGCGATAGGTTCCAAGGGCAGGTGCGCGGTTGGATTGCCCGCCTTAAGCATTTGTAACGCGTCTGGAAGGTTGAGAAACCCATGGCCCTGATCGATATTTTTGGCCCGTGGTCCCACTAGGTCGGCATCGGCACTCTCAATGAGCGCGGCGCGGATAGCCGAGGTGGTTGCCTTCGGTACGGCCCCCATCAGCAAGGCTGCCGCGCCGGCGACGGTCGGCGCTGAAAAGGATGTGCCCGACACCAGTTCAATGCTACCACTGGCGCCCTGAACGAAAACGGCGTGTCCGCTTGCAATTAGGTCGACGCCGACGCGGCCGTCGGCGGTGGGGCCGCGTGAGCTAAAACGCGCCACTTGTGGAATCAATGTAGGTCGAAATTGAATCCCAACTCCGGGGCCTCGCTGTAAGTCGCGGAGCACGCGTTCGTGCTGCGCGAGCGTCGCGGCGCCAACCGAAATGGCGCCGGGTCCGGTTGCTGGGCTGCCCGTCGTGATCGCGGCGAACCCTTCATTGCCAGCTGCAACGACGACCGCTATTCCCGCGTCGTAGAGCTTGCGGATCATCAGTTCGTCGATTTCGCGGCCAGAGAAAAGGGTGGGGCCACCCAAACTCAGATTGATGACGCGGATATTTAATGAATCGTAGACAAATGGCTTTTCTTCCGACCCATCACCACTGACCGGCCCTGACGGAATGCCTGCGTCAAAATTCTGTTTGAGCGTAAGTGCGCGATCCATGGCGGCCAAAACAACAGCGTTTGATGTGCCGTCACCATTGGCTGGAAACGTTTTCATGGCGTAAATTCTGGCCGCCGGGGCGATTCCGACCATCGCGATGTCCGCCACGCCTCGGTTGATTCTAACGGTTTGCGGCAAATGCACCTGCAAAGATTTTACTAATTTGTCGGTAGGACTAAGATGGATAACGCCGTGTGCAGCGATCATGGTGCCAACCATTGTACCGTGCGGATCGTTGAGCGTACTGGTGGCCGACGGCTCGTTCGGGAAGTGCGCTGGGTCTAAAAACGATTCTCCGCCGATGACGCTACCTGCTAAAACAGGCACTATTTCGGGATTGTTGGCGGTGCCGCTGTCGATGATGGCAACGACAACATCCTTTCCGAGTTGCCCGCGCCGATGTAGTTGCGCGGCGCCTGTTAGAATCGTGTCGTAACTAAAGTCGGTCGGAGAAATGCTCGCCAAATCGGTGACGGCCGTCGCGCCAATTTTGGAAATGCCGAGGACAGCATTTTGCTCGAGTTTGTACGATTGGATAGTCCGGCCATCGGAGGCGGTGCGCTCCTGAATGGGTTTTGGCGCCGAAATGAAAGTTTCTTTGAAGACGGCGCTTTCGCCAAATAGTGCGGTTACACTCACTAAGGATGTTCGTGGTACAGACGCAGCAACAACGCCAAGCGCCCTATAACGTCGGCTAATCAAACCGCCACGGTTTTCAATTGAGGCTGCCGCCTCGTCGCAACGGGTGTCGCAGCGCACCAATATAGATGACCTGTCCGCAGGCCCGACCACCGCACGGCTGGTGGCGCGCGGCTTCTCGCAACCACTTGCCAACATCATCATTATCAGCAGGCACGCAAGACTACCCGCCTTTACCCACGTTCCCATGCCCACATCCCAAACTTTTTTCTTTAGTAATTTATCTACCACTCTTCAGTTTAGCGACTTTATCCCTACCCGTGCGACGAGAGTTAAAATAAAGGCCAGGTCGACTAAAGACAAGACCGCTCCAACCCTATACGATCACCCTTTTTTGGGACTTAAGAGTCGCCGCTAGACTGCGTCGAGCAGCGACCGGACCTAGTACTTATGTACTAGATCGCCTGTAGGATTTTCTCGGACAGGCAATGGGTGCACACTGAGTTACCCCTGTTTTGGAGCAGTCAACGTGGGGCACAATGTTGGGTAACAGTAATAACAAGGTTTTTCAAGAGGCGCGCAGACATGATTAAGGTCCTAATTGCTGATGACCATGCGATGGTCCGCGAAGGTTTACGGACCGCTTTGGCCGAGTTGGTAAGCGACGTACAGGTTGAAGAAGCGGCAGACGCCGAGCAGGTCATTGCCCAACTGCAAGCCGGCGGCGATTGGGGTTTGATTCTGCTCGATTTGCGCATGCCTGGCGCGCAAGGCTTTACATTGGTGAGTACGGTCTGCAACCTCTTGCCTGACGTTCCCGTGGTCGTTCTCTCGGCCAATGATGAAGGCGACACCATGCGGCGCGCCCTCGACTGCGGCGTGTGTGGTTACATTCCTAAGGCAACCCCGCGCGAAGTTATGCTACAGGCGCTGCGTTTGGTCTTGGCAGGCGGCGTTTATGTGCCGCGTTCTGCGCTTTCGTACGACGCGCCGACTGATCGCGGGGCGATTCCGATCCCAAGTTGGCAGCCCGGCTTGAGTGGGCGCTGGCCGAGTGGGCATTTGACTGACCGCCAACAACAGGTCTTGGAGTTGTTGGGTCAAGGCTTGCAAAACAAGCAAATTGCCCGACACCTTACCCTTTCCGAACACACGGTCAAGATTCACGTAACCGCCATACTGGATGCTCTGGGTGTTAGTAATCGTACTCAAGCGGTTGTAGCCGCTCGAAAATTGGGTTTGGCAGGCGCCAACGAGCCAACTTCGTAACACTTATGTTTCCCTTTTCCCTCATCCTTGGGCAAACTCTGCGTCGACAGGTAGACTGGCGCTAGATTTGAGGGGATGGAAAAGCAAATGTTTTCAGTGCGTATTTTTACGGAATGGTCAGCGGACCGCAAAAATCATGGAGCAATCCGCTTGACGCTGTGGGTTGTCGCAACCTTAGGGGTGGGTCAGGGCGCCATGGCGCAGGTGTCAGACGCTGTATTTTTTGCGGAAATCCCCATGGCCGTGTCGGCTACACGCATCCCGCAAATGGCCGAGGAGTCACCAGTGTGGACCACGGTAATTGATCGGCAAATGATAAAAGCGACGGGCGCCGTTGAATTGGCCGATGTGCTTCGCCTGGTGCCCGGCATGCAGGTCACTAAAGTCGGCGGCAATTGGCCTATTGCCACCTATCACGGTATGTCAGATTTTCAGCCGCGCCGCATGCAAGTCTTGGTCGATGGTCGATCAGTCTACCTTTCGACGTTTTCTAACACTGACTGGCCATTTCTGGGCGTTGAGTTGTCTGACGTCGAACGCATTGAGGTTGTGCAAGGCTCCGATGCGGCGGTGCACGGCAGCAACGCCTTTATAGGCACAATAAACATTATCACGCGGCAGCCCTTCGAGCAGCAAGGCGTCTATTTTTCCGTAACCGATGGTACTGCCGAAACGCGAAACACCGCGGTGCGGATGGGTACAACGGCCGGACCCTGGAGCGTGCGTGCGACCGGAAGCTGGCGTAGCGATGAAGGGTTTTCCGGAAGGGACGATTCGCAACAATTACATGCATTTACATTGCGTGCCTCCTCTGACGTAATGGAACGGGACGCCTGGAATTTTCAAACTGGATATTCAGGTGGTACTCAGAGTGTTCTCGCTGGCGGTGACACGCTTGATCCGCACCGCTCGCGTGATGTAACCAATACCTATGTTCAAGGAAATTGGCGCCGCATGCTC
>JANOTC010000257.1:0-3609 GCA_031416175.1 Gammaproteobacteria bacterium | reverse complement strand
TGAAGGATTAAAGGCAATGATCAATTCGCACACGGCGCACGTTATGCGGGTTTGCAATGCATCCCTTGATCGGTTTTGTGTGTCAAACCCCACCCTTCATGGCGTGGAAGGATAGCGCGGACGGCGTAGCCGTCCTGTCTTTGACGTAGAATCAGAACATGCAACGACTTCAAGCCTACAAATACGAACTGATGCCAGACGGCGAGCATGAACGCGATATGCGCCGCTTCGCCGGATCGTGCCGGTTCGTCTACAACAAGGCGCTGGCGCTGCAAAAAGAAAATCACGAAGCGGGTAAAAAGTTCATCGGCTATGTCGCTATGGCGAAACACCTTACGGGATGGCGCAATGGCCTTGACACGCCGTGGCTAAAGGACGCGCCGTGTCATCCGTTGCAACAGGCCTTGAAGGACTTGGAAAAAGCCTACAAGAATTTTTTTGCCAAACGCGCCGATTTCCCGCGCTTCAAGCGCAAGGGCAGCGGCGATGCTTTCCGCTACCCTGATCCGAAACAGATCAAGCTCGATCAGGCTAACAACCGCCTCTTTCTTCCCAAGTTGGGCTGGATTCGCTACCGCAACAGCCGGGATGTTCTCGGCGAACTGCGCAACGTCACTGTGAGCCAGTCGGGCGGCACGTGGTTCGTGTCGATTCAGACGCAACGTGAAATCGAGCAAGCTGTGCCCACGGCGACTACGGCTATCGGCATCGATGTCGGCATTGCCCGGTTTGCCACCCTGAGCGACGAGAGCTATGTCGCGCCGCTCAACAGTTTCAAGAAACACCAACAGCGCCTAGCCCGCTACCAGCGTTGCATGAGCCGCAAAATCAAGTTCAGCAATAACTGGAAAAAGTCAAAAGCCAAAGTTCAAAAGATTCACATCGGCATCGCCAATGCCCGCAAAGACTTCCTGCACAAAACCACAACGACGATCAGCCAAAACCACGCGCTCGTATGTATTGAGGATTTGCAGGTACGGAATATGTCCAGGTCTTCCAAGGGCAACAGCGAACAGCACGGCAGACAAGTGAAGCAGAAGTCCGGCCTGAACCGCTCCATTCTCGATCAGGGCTGGGGTGAATTCAGACGACAACTGGATTACAAGGTGGCGTGGAACGGCGGCATACTGCTGGCCGTGCCGCCGCACAACACCAGTCGCACTTGTCCGTGCTGCGGTCACGTATCAAAAGCCAATCGGCCAACACAAGCAACATTCTTGTGCGTCGATTGCGGTTACGAAAATCACGCCGATGTCGTTGGCGCGATCAATGTTTTAGCGCGAGGACATCGCGTTCTAGCCTGTGGAGAGCCGGCGCAGTCAGGCCGCTCGATGAAGCAGGAACCCGCCGAAGCGACTCAAGCAGTTTTTGCTTGAGCGCCGTAGGAATCCCCTTCCTTTAGGGAGGGGAGGATGTCAATACATTACCCAATTTCGTTTAGAAAAAGCCAAGAAACTACTGCAAGAGTCAAGCTGCTTGATTAAGGATGTCGCCTATCAAGTGGGCTATCCCGACGAAGCTTATTTCATTCGTGTGTTCAAAGAAAATGTTGGGGTTACACCAAAGGTATTTCAGAAAGGGTTTGATGTGGGAACTGGGGGCGGCGCTGAATCATAAATTTATCATTGTGTTGCCATTGGTAGTCGTCGAATATCATGATGCCGCCTTTTACGAGGAGGAATATTGTCGTTTTACCACTAATCGCTGCGGTTTTCCTATTTGGCGTAGGTTGGCGTTGAAGCGGTCGAAGAGGCCGTCTTTTTGTTCGGTGTCGTGTTCCATGCTGCCGGTAAAGGGGTCGACGACGACTACGCGAATCCCAGAAAGCCAAAGCATTAAGCCCGAAATGCCGTTGCTGGAAGCAGCAAGCGAGCAGGCTGCCCCGGCAAGGTCAGGAAGCCGAAATGTCGGTAGAAAGTAGCGGCAGCAGCATCTTTGGCATCCACCACAATTCCTGCCACCGCCAGCGTTGTACTGGCGTTTGCTATTACGCGTGGACTCGGTTTGTGCGTACTGTCCATCCCGTTTTTGTGCTCAGCTCATCCTTAGTCCGAAACGGGGTAGCCTATTTCCTGTCCAAAAACGCGATCACACGACCTAATGACTTCTTAACTCGTGTGACCGCCGTCGTATCGAATCGTTTTACCGCCCCAGGGTGTCCGTGAAATCTGGGTAAGATCACTCGGCGGTCTGAATGATTGTCCCAAAGCCTGTGCCTAGTTAAACTTGCTTTCCAGGAATCCGAGGTGCAGCGTCACCGCCGCGGCGGCAAGGCGTTTGTCGCGCGACCAGAGAAAGCCGTTGCCCATTAGCGCGGTGGATGCCAGCAGGTGCGCGTCAATGTAACCAATTCCCAGCCCCATCAATTGGCGCTGCTCGATAAAAAAAAGTGTTTCGCTGTCCGTCGTGGTCGGTGCGCTCGGCAGGTTCTTCAGCGCCGACAGTATCTCGTTGCGGTTTTTTAAGTTGCCACAAGCAAGCTCGCCGATAACGAAGGGATGCGCCATCACCTGGCCGGATACTAACAACTTCGCCAGGTCTGGCTCATTTTTGCGAAAGTGGTCGATCCACACCGAGGTATCAACCAAAATCATGCCGAATCGGACCTGCGCCGCGAAACGTCGCGCAATTCGGGTTCGGACCCGCCCAGAATGGCAAGGCGACGTGCGCTCTCGCGCTCGATTAGGGCTCGAAGGCCTTCCCGAACCAAGGCCGTTTTCTCCTTCAGACCGCTTACGCGTTGCGCCTCGGCCAGCAAATCATCCTCAATTGAAAGCGTGGTTCTCATTGAGCGACCCTCCTTTGCGAGATGCTTGTTCTAGTCATCGTGTGATGATTATATACGTGCCTATTGGCAATCTGCAAGGGAGGTGGAACCGATTGATCTTGTCCCGATATTGCAGTTCTTTGGGCATGCGCGCCACCACCGATAGATCGCTATCCCGCCCCCCTTCATCCCACCTTAGGCATTCCTTTAAGGAGGGGAGGTTGTCAAAGGTGTATTTAGAACCGTGCCGACATTTCGCGGTTTTAGTCAAAAACACCCATCTTGTTGAGCACTGTCAGTCAGGTTCGGTCAGAATTAATCGAATTGTTTCTATCGTCATAAGCAGGGTCATCGGCTGTAAAGGCGATTCCACGAAACCGCGTGAAAGATAGAACTGCTTGGCTTGGCCAGAAATCGCATGAACCAATATGGCGAATACGCCGGCATCACCGGCGACGTTGACGGCCCGCAGCATCGCATCGCGCAGCAACGCCTGCCCGATTCCTTGATTGTGATAGAGTTTGTCAACGGCAAGCCGACCGAGCAGCAGAACTGGCAATGGATCGGGCATGTTGCGCCGCATCGGCTTGGGGGCAGCCTCATGGCTAATCGCGCCGGCCGATAGGCTGTAGTAGCCGATGACGGTTACGCCGACACACAACACGAAGCAGCGCGAAGCGCCGGACGCGTGATTCTTGTATGCGCGCTTTTTAAGCCAGTCATTCAGGGACAAATCACCGCTGTCGAAATTCTCAAGCTCGTGATCAGTGGTGATCGGCGCGGGTGACGCAAAATCCAGTTTGGTCATGTCTCCCAGGGCGCTTTCGTCTTTAGCAACCGGC
>JANOTC010000256.1:0-2047 GCA_031416175.1 Gammaproteobacteria bacterium | reverse complement strand
ATTCGCCCTGCGTCCGCAGCGTCGCGCCTGTTGCGCGCCGCAGCTCCCACAATGGCTTTACGCCCCTCGTTGCTCGCTTATTTTTTCTGCGCAAAGCCTCCGAAAAAACAGACTCGCCTGGGCTATTCGGGGGGCGTCAGCCATTGCTCGCTCGCGCATTGCGCTCCCTGGCTTCCTTCCGTGCTTGTGACTGAAAATAATAGTGTCCCGCGAAGTAGTTCGTGTCTTCCGAAGCTTGCGGCTGCGCAGCGAGCAAATCGTCTAGCGGAAGATCAAATCGCTTCGTCAAACTTCGCACGGCTTTATGCCCGGTATCGATTCATTCACCACACCACTCGCTCACTTGTCCGTCGTCCCACGTATCACGATGGCTAAACATGCGCCCACCCGCACGATGTGACGCTTCGTAAATGGTCGCCGCCACATGATGATCCGCCAGCGTCAGCGCGCAGTTTAGACCCGCAATTCCGGCGCCTATGATAACAATAGGCGGCGCAGCGCTTCCCGCCCATGACGCCTTTGGCATCAAGGACGCCGCCGCCATTGCCGCCGCACCCAGCATGAAGTCACGTCGATTCACGCCACCCTGATTTTCCGCGCCAACCGAGGAACCCAAGCCACGTTCGGCACGAATTTCCGACATAAACTGCCTAACCGAATTCAGTAATGGCGTACGCGACATAGAGTTCTCCCGTTCATTAATTTTGATGTGGATCGACTTGACCAGGCGCACATTTTATCAGATCAAAACCCAACAATCCCAACGTTACCCAAAGCACGGTGCGCACGTATCCGCACACTGCGAAATCCTTTGTGCGCGCAAACCCGCGCACTTCATTTTCTCGTCTTCCATGCGACAACCGCGTGATTCTTGCACGCATACCCTAATTAGTCATTAAATAACAAGTAGTTACAATGCAACAAAACAACTACAAGGAAATTTGGCACGCTCCATGTATTAGCCTCTATGCCGAACTCGCGAAAGCCATGGAGTCAGGCAAATCGCACAGAAGTTGCTTTTGTGTCAACTAACGTTTAACAGGAGAATTGCAATGCCAACACCAGCCTATATGAAAATCGAAGGTACCAAACAAGGTCTCATCACTGCAGGCGCGTTTACCGCTGCCAGCGTCGGCAACACGTTTGTTAAGGGCCATGAAGATGAATTCATGGTGCAAGCCTTCGATCACGAAATTATTATTCCGCGTGATCCACAAAGTGGTCAGCCCACCGGCCAGCGTGTACATGGACCTGTCACCATCACCAAAGTTTTCGACAAGTCTTCACCCTTGTTATATACCGCACTCACCAGTGGCGAGCGCTTGACTAAATGCGTGATTAGTTGGTACCGCACGTCGGCAGCCGGTACCCAAGAAAAGTATTTTACAACTGAAATCGACGATGCGATTATTGTGAACATTCATGCCTATATGCCCAATTGCCAAGACCCTAACATGAAGAGTTTTACGCATTTGGAACGCATCTCGCTTACCTATCGCAAGATTGTTTGGACGCACGTGGGTTCTGGCACGTCTGGCGCTGACGACTGGCGTGAACCTATAGTTTAAAAGGCCACAAAAGGCGCGGTCACAAAACCGCGCCTTTTTTTATTCGCCCAATCGCTTACAATCCTTGCTTAAACGTAACGCAAGGATATCGCATGGCACTATTCGACACAGAGTTGATAACGATCGAGGGCAAGCCTGAACACCTAAGCGATTATCAAGGCCAAGTCCTACTCATCGTCAACGTGGCCAGCCAATGCGGCTACTCACCCCAATACGCGGGTCTCGAAGCACTCTATCGAAAACACAAGGCCGCCGGATTTTCAATATTGGGCTTTCCCTGCAATCAATTCGGGCAACAGGAACCGGGAAGCAACAACGATGTAAAAACGTTTTGCTCCTTAGATTACGATGTCACTTTCCCTCTTTTCTCCAAGACGGACGTCAACGGCCACAACGCACACCCCTTGTTTCGATATCTTAAAACGCAGCGTAAAGGACTTTTCGGCACCGAGGCGATTAAATGGAATTTCACCAAATTC
>JANOTC010000255.1:0-2980 GCA_031416175.1 Gammaproteobacteria bacterium | reverse complement strand
CATCATCATGACTACAGCGGCGGTGCAAGGTATCACCGTCAATTTGCCCAAAGCGAGTAACGCCCCTAGCCTTGCTAAACCGCAAACCAAGTCGATCACAATTACCCAAGAAGGCACCATTTTTTTAGACACCTTCCCTGTTACCATGGCGGATCTTGAAGCAAGGTTGGCGCAATATAAAGCGATTAATCCGGCATTGCCAGTTGTGATCAAAGCAGATGCCACAGTGCAATATCAACAAGTCGTTGATGTACTGGATTTGCTTGGGCGTCTTGAGATTACACAGCTTGGATTGGTGACGCAGCGTTTGGTCAAGTGACGCGGATAGCGAGGGCACCAAGGTGAGTGATAAACGGCGATGGGCGCGCCACCTGCCCGCAATGTTGGGTGTGGCGCTAGTAGTATTCGTCGTGGGAGGCGTTATCTATATGATGATGCATTTTCTCCAGAACACTGCGAAGCCGAAAAAGGCAATTCAGGAAATTACACTTCTTCAACCGCCGCCACCACCTCCGCCTCCACCGCCAGAGGTCCAACCGCCCGAGCCAGAAATCCAAGAAGAAGTAAAAATCGACGAACAAGAGCCGCTGCCAGATGAGCTGCCCGAAACACCGACTGATGAAGCTCCGCCTGGAGAGCAGCTTGGCCTTGACGCTGAGGGCGGCGCAGGCAGCGATGGCTTTGGCCTACTTGGCAACAAAGGCGGCCGCTCATTGCTCGGCGGAGGCGGAGGTGGAAAATTCGCCTGGTACGCGGGTATTTTGCAACAGGATTTAGGCAGCAAGCTCAATGAATTGGAGCAAATGCGCAAGGCAAAATATTCGATACGGGTGAAGTTGTGGATAGACGGTGGTGGCAAGATTGAACGCTTTGAGTTGATGGGCTCAACGGGCAATCGACAAGTAGATGAAACGTTAAAGGTCGCTCTGGCGGAGTTGGGCCAGGTGCGCGAAGCTCCACCGCAAGATATGCCACAACCGATACGTGTAAAAATTAGCTCAAGACTTTAGCTGACTACAAAAAATTGATCTGTTTTAGGAACCAAAGAAATGTATAAACGAAAAAATGGGGCATTGCAGTGTGCGATAGCAATGGCTTTGGTTAGTGTGATGCAATCGTCTTTAGCTCAAGATACTCCGGATTCTCCGGCGCAAGATTCAGTGCAAGGCGCCGACGCGCCTGCGGTAACAACAGAAACTGCACCCGCGGTAATGCCCGAGTCTGCTGCAGAAAGTGTTGATACCCCGCAGCCCTCCGAGAACACGCCTCCGCCAGCGGCTACCGCGCCTAGCGTCACGCCTTCAGCACGAGAGTTACACAGCACCATTACAGGCGTCCTCGAGGCCTTAGTCGAGAAGGGTGTCTTAAGCCGCGAACAAGCCGACAAAGTACTAACAGAAGCACAGCAGAAAGCGGCAGCGCCAAAAATTGTCGAAGAACTCGCGCCAGTGCCGGGTGAAAAAATCATTCGGGTGCCCTATGTCCCAGAAACGGTAAAAAATCAAATTCGCGACGAGATACGCTCGGGTTTGCGTGAGGATACCGTGGAAGCTGTGCTCAGCCAAGCCAAGCAAGAGCGTTGGGGTCTGCCAGGTGTAACGCCTGAATGGGTCGATAAGATAAAGATTAAGGGCGACGTGCGGCTGCGCGCGCAAACCGATCGTTTCGCCGACAACAATGCACCCACCTTCTATTTTGATTTTCTGGCGATAAATCGTGCCGGCAGTTTTGAAAGCGCAGCTGAAAAACAATTTCTTAATGTCTCAGAAGACCGTAATCGCGTGCGCGTGCGCGCGCGACTCGCGGTAGAAGCGAAAATCACTCCACCGCTTCAGGCTACGTTGCGCATAACAACTGGGAACACAACGGACCCTGTCTCGACAAACCAAACACTAGGTAACTATGGTAACCGGACGCCTGTGGTTTGGGACCAGGCTTACTTGAAGTACAACTATTACAACTACGATAACTTTAATGCCTTCACCTTCTTGGGTGGTCGTTTCCCTAATCCCTTTCTTGCCACCGATTTGGTTTGGGATAACGACCTAATGTTTGAAGGTCTCAGCGCCACCTATTTCTTCAGAATGCATAGTTCAGACAGTTTGATGGATCTTAGTGAGCAGAATCGCCGCCTGTTTTTTACGCTAGGCGCATTCCCGTTCAAGGAATTGGAGCTAACGGGACAGGACAAATGGCTTTTCGGCGCGCAGTTGGGTACCGAATGGATACTTGAAAGTCAGTCAGTCTTTAAGCTGGGCTTGAGCTATCACAGCTATGAAAATATTGCCGGTGAGCGTAACGCCTTAGATGGAAATACCTTAGACTACACCGCGCCTGATTATCTACAAAAGGGCAATACTTTATTCAACATCCGCAACAATTTCGATCGCAGCGGCAGTCTGTACGCCTTGGCCGCAGACTATAAACTCGCGGGTGCAACCGCCACACTCGATTTGGCCAGCTTTGCGCCTCACCACGTCTACATCACTGCAGACTACGTCGAGAATGTTGGCTACGATGCGGCGAAGACATTGGCGAGATCCGGCGCCGAAGTGGAAGGCAAAACCATCGGTTATCAGCTCAAGGTGGGTTTCGGTTGGCCGCATATAAATATCCGCGGCAATTGGCGCGTAGATTTGGCGTATCGCTATCTTGAACGTGATGCCGTGGTCGATGCTTTTGCAGACTCCGATTTTCATCTTGGCGGCACCGATGCCAAGGGTTACATCCTAAGTGGTGACTATGGCTTACGCGACGATACATGGCTCACCACGACCTTGCTAAGCTCAGACTCCATTGACGGTCCACCGCTGGGTATCGATACATTCCAGATGGATATCAATGTTAGATTTTAGTCATCGTTACTAAATAGGAAATTGCTATGAAGATTACTTCTCTTTGCCTGTTAACGTTGATTATTGGGGTGAGTGGCTTCATACCTACCGCCAACGCACAAGCCACACGTCGTGATGACGGGAAC
>JANOTC010000254.1:0-2536 GCA_031416175.1 Gammaproteobacteria bacterium | reverse complement strand
TCTTTCCATTTCTCGTATCGCTTGAGAATATCTGTCGGGGTTGTTTTAGCCTGTTTTTCGACCCGACGGTGCTCTTCTATGTTCCACATGCCATATTATGGCTATATCTATTATGGCATGTCAATACAGTAAGTCGCCATTACGGCGTAATCGGGATAGGGAGACGCGTCACCGCGCCTCTCCTCCCACACCACCGTGCGTACGGGTCCGTACACGGCGGTTCGATGGAATAAACTCATTTTACCTCTCTACCAGTGATGGCAGTCCAAGTTCGGCAAAGTATCTCGCAGGCAAAGCCTGCGACAGCGCGGGGGTTTTCGATAAGCGCCACGGTCCGTGCGCCGATTTGCCCGTGTTGGAGAGTAGCGACAGCAATCCCAGTTACCCAGAACATCGGCGTCGAGTTTGCCTATATTTTACAGCGCTTCGGCTTTGAAATAAACTGGTTTACGGTGGGCCTCTCCTTTCTCGCGCTGGGTTTTCAGCGCAAGCGATGAATGTTTTGCGGCAGTCGCTACATAAACACGGCATTATTTCGCGCATGGGACGTCCTAAATTGAAATCCCTAAGCGACGATGGCGTCCTCCTTGCCACGGAAAGCGAAGAAGTGTTAGTCGATTGGGTGTTGCTGGGAACCGGTCGCGCACCCTATACATCGTCGTTGGGTTTGGACACCACGCAGGTGCGCACGGACGCGAATGGATTTATTCAAATCAATGGCCAGCTCCAAACTGCCGAACATAACATTTATGAGATAGGCTACTGTTGCTCGCCGGAGATGACCGCGAACCAAGCCTTAGCAGACGCGGGTGAATTGATTCATTTGCTTGGCGCAAGTAGTGAGGAAGCGTTGGATGCCCGAGTGCTGGCGAAGCGTTGTTATAACCATCCGGCGCGGGCGGAAGAGGTGCTCAATGCGGTGGAGACGATGGTGAGTAAGTGGGGGATGGGGGCTTAAAGTCACACACAGCTTCACGGTCTACCGAAAATTCTGCTCAGCAGAGCGGTCGGATTCTGTTTGGCAATAGCGTAAACCATTGCCTTGTTTTCGGGGTCCACTATAATCGAGCAGATCAGCCAACTACCACGGACCAAGCAGAAGTTTGTAATGGAAATGCTGGATACCGTAATTCACCAGGCGTCGTAAGGAGAGTTCATTATGCAAACCGTTAAACAAATCGTTCATGACATCGCCGACCACCTGCCGGAGCAGGCCACGTTTGACGATGCGATGTACGCCATCTTTGTGCGTCAGAAGCTGGCGCGTTCGCTACAAGCAGCGGAAGAAGGCAAGGTGACGTCGCAGGAAGAGATGGAAAAGAAGTACCTCAATGATGTGCGTTGAGTGGTCGGATTGGCGCGTGATGACCTTGATGATCTCGTGCGCTATATCAGCCGCGACTCGGCGTTTTATGCTCGGCGCTTCGGCCAAAAGGTGATTCTCGCCACCCAGTGTAATTTCCCACTCTCCCACCGCACAAACCCCCACCTTTCAACCGCGCTCGCATCGTAGTCCGTCCCCCTCGCTATGACGCGAATTCGACAAAACAAATTTCTCAGAAGAAATCCGTTAAATTAAGATGGACGATTTTTTCTAAGGTCCCATCATGCAAATCTATTTCGCCCACCTCGCCGCCATGCAGCAACGAACCCTGTCACTGCATGACGAACGGTGTAAGCATTGCCAACAGCTCCATCAACTCGTTTCTCACGGTTTTATTTACAAAAAGAAATCGGTTGGCCAGCCCAAGCAAAAGGTCGGTAAACGGGTGCTCTGTTCCAATCGCTACGGTCGCACCGGGTGCGGGCGGACGATGCAGCTTTACCTCGACACGACGATTCGCTATCTGCATTATTTGGGCGGTTGTGTGGTGACCTTTGTGTTGTCCTTGATGACCGGCGCCACGGTACAACAGGCCTATGTAAAGGCAACCGGCACCGCTGAACCACGCCATGCCTACCGTTGGTTGGATAAATTAATGGCGCAACTGAGCACGCATCGCAGCGTGGTACATCCGCCCCTGTCGCCACTCGGCGAGGTCGTCGAGCAGGCGCGCTGTCCTCTTCGTCGGAGTTTGCTGACGTCTACCTTTGCCGGCCTGTTACAGCGGTTTGGGCAACCCCTGTGTGCGCATTATCAAACGCAAACACAACATTCATTTGTCTGACCTTCAGTCACGATTCCACCCTCACTCACATCGTATTGCAGCATGCTAAACCGCTAATTTTCGCTCGATTCGCCGCGCAACAGGTTTCACCACCCGACCATGTTGAGCGGCGCGGGTAGCCTTTGCCCTCCTTTTATTTGGATGGAGAAAATCATGCCGCCTAAGCCCTCTGTCGAATTACGCCTGCGCATATTAAATGCTGTTTTTGACGCACCCGGCCGCACCCAACGCGAGCGCATAAAATGCGTTGCCGGTAAAATATTTCACGATATGTTGTCCGGTCAGGCCTATCAATTCACCTGGCGCACCATCAGCACCTGGCTGTATCGTCATCAAAAAAACGGCATCACCACGCTGGAAAATAAAAC
>JANOTC010000253.1:0-3343 GCA_031416175.1 Gammaproteobacteria bacterium | reverse complement strand
TTTTTTGGCCCTCGCTCAAGCCCGCGATGATCACCGTCTGGCTGCCGATTTCTTTTCCGAGCGTCACTTCCATTTGCGCGTAGCGACCTGCCTCGTCCACGACAATCACGATAGTACGTTTACCCGTACGAATAACCGCTTCAGTAGGCACGGCCAGCGCAGGTGCCGCTTGGGCGCCAGAGAGCGTCACTTGTGCGGTCATGCCGGGTCGCATACGACCGTCTTTGTTAGGCAATTCAACCCGCGCACGGACGCTGCGCGTAGTCTCGTTCAGCGTAGAAAGAATAGTGGTTACTTTTCCCAGCAGCGATATACCGCCTAAATCTGACAGACGCACATTCACCTTTGATCCGACATGAACGACCCGACCCAATGCTTCGGGTATTGCAATTTCTAGCCAAACATTTCCAATCCCGTTTATTTGCGCGAGCGTCTGCCCTGTCACCAGCGCCATACCCGCACGCACGTCTAAGGATTGAAGTACCCCGGATATCGGCGCACTGAGCGTGAAATTTTGCAGTGGTTTCTTGCCTTTTTCGACGGTTTTAATCATCGCGTTAGGCATGCCGAGTAATTGCAAGCGGTCGCGCGCGGCGGAAATAAGCGAACTATCGCCGGTGACTTTTACGGCAAACAATTCATGTTGCGCAACAACCCACTCCGGTACCAACAGCGTAACCAACGGTTGGCCTGCTTTCACAATATCACCCGGCGCCAACGGCCAAACCCGCTCGACAAACCCGCCACTGCGTGCTTGCATAATGGCAACGTCGCGTTCATTAAAGCCTATTTTTCCGCTCGCTTCCACTTGCGATTCAGACGAAATGCGCACAACAGCCGCTAGGCGTACGCCCAAGTTTTGGGTTTGGTTTGGATCAATTGTGGGTCCGCTCAAGGCGTCTCGTTCGCCGCGTGCGTTGTTTTCATCCGCGTAACGTGGTGATAACTCCATATCCATGAAGGGTGATTTGCCAGGTTTATCAAAATGATGTTGCGGTACCATCGGGTCATACCAATAAAGCACTTTGGGCGTGCTGACGGCAGCGGTAGGGGATTCTGCATTAGACGAATTCGCAGATGTGGACGCGTGCGGCGACCACCATTGGCCTGCTATCACACCGAGTCCGATCAGGGCGACACAGCCAACGAATGCGATGGCAGACTTCAAAACGAGGGGCCGATTCATGGTTGTTCTCCGGTAAAAGTGCCGTAGCCGTAGTGCAAACTGGCGGCTAATTGCTGGCGTTCGCCTTCTAAGGTGAGGGTCTTGAGTTCTGCGTCAATGCGTTCCCGGCGGGCGTTCACTAACTCGGTAAGGCTGGTTTGTGCGCCGCGCCAAGCAGCTAGCGTCAAGGTGACTTTTTCATTCGCCAGCGGCAGAAAAATTTCGCGTTGACGTTTCGCCGCTTGTGTCAAACGCGCGTAGCGGACGAGCTCTGTTTCTAGGTTCCACGCATGTTCACGAAGCATTTGCTCGCGTTCGGCAACGATCATGGATTGCTCTGCCCTTTTTGCTTGGATGTGCGGATTTTGTCTTGTGCCTGGAAAAAATGGCAAGTCAAAGCTAACTTGTATTGAGAGCATGTCGCCGTAGATAGCCGCTCGATTTTCGTAGGTGAATCCTAACGTCCAATCCAATTTCTTCGCGGCCTCCGCTTCCGCGATATCGGCAGACAAGATGCGGCCTTGTGGTCCAAACACAGTAATGTCTGGGTGCTGATGTAGCGTATGGTGCAAAGCCTGGCCCGTGATTTCCCATGTCGGTGCGGACCCGGCTAGCGGGAAATCTGCCGCTGGCCCAATTAGGCGGCGCAACGTGGCGATTAGCTGAGCTCGTTGGGCGCGTAACTCGTCGCGGCGCTCGTCTAACATTGCCGCTTCCAATCGGGGTGAAAGGGTTTCAGTGGCCGATGCCTTACCCGCTGTCACGCGCGCAACCACCGCCGCCTTTAGCAAAGTATTCTCTTCAGCTAATCCATCCAGCCGAGACAATTGCTTCTCGACCGATTGAAGCGCAATCCACGTCGTGGCGGTGTCGCGAACGAGGTTCAGTCGCGTCACGTGCGACTGTGCTTCGGCCAAGTCCACCCGTCCGCGCGCCGCATCCACGCGGGCATTGAGTTTGGACTGATTCGGAAACGTTTGTGCAATGCCAATCCGTTGCATCGTCATCGAATCGCCCGCAAAGGTGAAGCGGTCCGCGCCTTCAACTAACAAATTGTCCAGGCCGAGCGTAAAATTGGGGTCAGGCAGCGTACCTGCCGAAACAGCGGCCGCGCGGGCGCCATTAACCCGCGCGGCGTTGGCGATCAACGCAGGCGCGTCACTTTCGGCCAGGGTAATAGCGGCGTCAAAACTCAGAGACTCAGCATAGGCGCCGCCCCATGGGATCAAAAATGCGGCTGCAATGCTTGCGCTCAACGTCGGTAATCGCCGCGACGCGCGTGCGTTTATTATTGAATGAAACATGAACTAACTCCGGTCGAATCAGGCGCAAAACGCGCCAAGACACCCGCATTCACGCTAGGAACGCGGCCGTGGCTACATCAACGGGTTAGATTTGAGTCGGAGGACGCCAAAACCCAATCGGGTTGGCAGAAGGGGCGAATTGAGAAAGCGGAGCAATGGCCACGGTTTGCACGGGCAAGGCGGTACTTAAAGCCAAGAAATTAGGAACCCAAAGGCCGCCAGTTTGGCATTCCTGCCCCGACTTACACGCTTTGCCGGTTTTGGCGAAGGTTTCCATGTCATTGCAGCAATCGTCCGCACCGGGTTGTTCAGCAGAATTTGAGGCCGACGATATTTCCATCGGGCAAGGCGCTTCGAACGTAGCAACGGCGGCGAAACCGTGGATAGGGACCGCGAGGCATAGCAGTAACGAAAAGAATGTTAATAACGCGCGCATGGCAACCATATATACGCCAGGTGTGGGAGGTTGGGCAAGTGTGTTTGAAGAAAGTTCGGCACGGTTCAAAAACGGTGTGTTTTGGGTACCAGTAGACGAGCCTATGCCAACCGGAAAACGGCAATTAATTAAGTATCACGACACGCCATGCGTAGCTGTTTGATCTCCTGCTCGGTTAAGCCGGTCTTCTCAGCAAGCACGCGATCATCACTTATAACATCCAGCAAACTTGCGGCAATACGCAGCATCGCCGCTCTTGCGCCCTCTTCTCGGCCCTCTTCTCGTCCCTCTTCTCGGCCCTCTTCTCGCCCTTGGCCAAGCCCACGTTGTAACGCCAGTTCTATCGCGCCGCGTTGATCTTGAATAAACATCTCGCGTCGCTCCTGGTCGAGTAGCTCTTCGGCGCTTAAGCCTGCTTTGTTGGCGATGTCAAAGGCT
>JANOTC010000252.1:0-2579 GCA_031416175.1 Gammaproteobacteria bacterium | reverse complement strand
ACCGGGCAGCCGAAATTAATATCAATGATGGCAGCGCCACGATCGACATTGATTTTAGCAGCTTCTGCCATGATTTCTGGTTCGCATCCGGCAAGCTGAACGGCGATAGGGAATTCTTCGGAATAGTCGGTATTGCTTTTGAGCGAGTTGGCGCCCTGTTCCAGCATCAGGCGGCTGGCGATCATTTCCGAGAAGCCCGAGATGTTTGGTCGCACCTTGATTTATTTGGGACTTGCCGAAGGAATCGCGATTTACGGTTTGGTCGTCACCATACTTTTGCTTGGCAAAATAGCCTGAAAGGGTAAAACGACGCATTTTCGGATTCTGGCCTACCGCATCGCTAACCGCTAACAACCCCTGTTATCACGCTCGTCCGAGGAAGGCGTATTTCTACAGTGTAACCGTTTCGTCATACGCTCATGCTACAAATGCGCATATTGTGGGCTTTTCGAACGGGGCGACTTAATTCCATGACAAAACGATACAAGTGTGCGCGGGCAGCATTGTTGGCGACTATGGGGGCGATGGGTGCCATGGCTGGGTACTCGGAGGCGGCGGTGTTGGAGCGGGTGGGGCTGTATGCGGCTCCCGCAGACGGAATTAACGCGCCATTCGCGCTGGCAACAAGTGTGGATGGGCGTCAGCTCTACGCGGCGGATCTCGGATGGCTAGGTTCGGTGGACATCGAGCTGCCAGGCTCATCTGGTCTTGGTGTGCTGAGTACCGACAGAAATTCGCGTGCGATTGATGGCTCAATCGGGTTTATTCAGGATGGCGTCGCCGGTGCTGAGGGCTTGGCGGGTATATGGGCCGTAGCGGCCACTGTCGATGGGAAAAGCGTTTATGCTATCGGTTCGGTGGGCAACGCGGTAGTACACTTTGAACGAAACGCGAGCACCGGTGCGCTGACCTTCAAGAGTGCCTATCGCAACGGCGCTGGGATTTCAGGGCTGAACGTTCCAAAAGCGCTGGTAATGTCTTCCAATGGCGGAAGTGTATTTGTTGCGGGGTCCGGTTCTAATTCGATCGTGGAATTCTCAAGAAACACTACCACCGGTGCGCTCACTTTTGTTCGTGCAGTCGTGGACAACGCGGCATTGGAGGTGGTGAATAGTCTTGCGCTGAGCCAAGATGGCACTAACCTCTATGCGGCATCGAGCAAAGTCGGCGTTCTTACGCTGTTGACCCGCGGGAACGTGGCTAGCGAGTGGCGCGTGGCTAATTCCTACAGAAATGACGAGAATGGCATTCAGGACATGTCGGCCCCAAGGGCGTTAACGTTGTCGGCCGACGGGCGCAATCTCTACGTCGCCAATCGAACCGATGGCACGTCCGACCTGAACAACGGCTCTTTGTTGGCCTTCAAGCGCAATGTAGTATCAGGCGAGCTAAGTTTTGTGCGCGGTTGGCGCGACTCAGCAGGTGTGGATGTTGGTGTGCAAGGGGTGGCAAATCTTTCTGCGAGCGCAGACGGTGCTCACATTTTTGCAACGTCGCCGACAACGGGTACGTTAAGCGTTTGGCGCCGCGATGCATCGACAGGACTATTGCGCTCATCGGAGGTGTTGAGGCATCAAGCGAACTATCTAGATGGGTTGGCTGCAGTGCAAGGCCTGGCTTTGGCGCCCGACGACAGCATGCTGTATACCTCTTCCGTGTCCGAACCCATTGCGAGCTATCGCGTGCGCACGGTCAAGTTAGACGCAAGCACGATATTTACGGCCGGTGATGGAAGAGCGCTGCCGACGGCGTTGGCGCAGCCAAGCGTCAAACCACTAGAGACGGTAAGACTGGGCCTGAAGCTGCGCAATAACGCGGCCATTGATGCGTCAGCCGTCGCGGTCAGTGGGATGCTGCCGGACGGTGCAGTTTTTGTTGGCGTGGATGGTGGGCCTGAGCAGTGCGACCGCGTTGGCAATGCAGTGTTATGCGAGCTGGGGGGGCTGGAGGCTAACACTGAAAAGACTTACAACGTCGACTTCAAACTCGCGAAGGCAGGCCCGGTAAACGTTGAATGGCATGTGGTGTCGGACCAGCGGAATATTGGTAACACGAGCGTTGCGCAACATCTGGCTTTTTATGTGAATACGCCGCCCGCGGCGATCGCGGATGAATACGACGCCTTGCCTAACACGGTTTACCGCTTTAGCGATCTACTGGCTAACGATAAAGATGCTGACGCGGATGTTTTGCTGCTAGCATCGACCGGTGACAATGGACGTTCGAAGCAGGGCGGGCGCGTTGAGTATAACGGAACGAATACTACCGTGGTGTATACCCCACCGACGGGCTTCACCGGTGAAGACGAATTCAATTACACCATCACCGATGGTCATGGTGGCGAAAGCGAGGCTACCGTGAAAGTGTTTGTGGGGATCGGTGCGCGGCAGCGACCTTCGGGCGAGGTAGTGGCCGCGTCGAGCGGGCCATCAGGAGGCGCGATTGATGGGCTAGTGGGCGGTTTGTTTTCTTTGATAGCGTTGAGCCGTTTGAGGTCGCAGCGGGGTCGGACGGGGCGGTTGGCCAACGAAATGTGAGGACGCGTTGACGTTTCCGCCGGGTTTAATTTGGTGCTTGTT
>JANOTC010000251.1:0-2326 GCA_031416175.1 Gammaproteobacteria bacterium | reverse complement strand
TTATACTGCATGTTTCGAATATCTAACAACGCCATATTTCGATAAGCGCGCAGCTGCCAAGCCAAGAAAAATGCGCCAGCGAGCAAGAAAGCGAACCATGAGAACTCGAATACGAGCGCAACCATCGACGGCACTGCTGCTGCGGCTACGAATCCGACCATTGCCAACACAAAGACGGCGGATAATACAAAGGTCGTGGAGCGGACAAATCGTGAATTAAGTTCAACGGTTGCCGACAACGAGTCGCTCTGCCCTAATTTGGCCACAGCGCTTTCGTGCGGTATGGAAAACATAAAAACTCCAGCAAAACCATTCTTATGACGATGCACTCGCGCATCGCACGTCACTTTCCCCATATTTATATACTGAAATAGGCCCTTTGCCAATATGCAAATAGAATGGAACTCTAGAGACACCGTACCAGTCACACAAGCGTCCCGAAATTGACAGATTAGCGCCGCAAGGGTACCCTGAGTGGCAGTTTTCACCTTAAATTGTAGGATGAAGTCTTAGCGTTATGCGGTGGCCAGTTCGAATGCATTGGGTGATAGTGTTGGCCCTAACGCTAGGTCAATACGTTGCGCTTGCCCACGAATACAGCGGCGAGAGCCACGATTTAGGCGCCGTTTGTCAGCTTTGCCTGCATCACCATCAGTCCAAAGAACTGCTACACTCTACACCGTTCAGTCTGGCCCCGCTTGGGGCAGATGTTGCCATTGCTACTGCAACTTTTATCCGCTTCGACGCAACCACCACACCCTACTACCAGTCCCGCGCGCCTCCGCTCCCTGTCTAACCACTACCATCGGTAATTTAAAACATTTGACGCGCGTTTAAGCGCTGGTGCGCGTGCGTACATCAATTCAACATTTCATCCAACAGGAGTGATTGCAATGCCATTTATTGCACGCACATCTCGAACAATCGGGACAATATTAATCGTCGCGACGAACTCCAGTGTTGCGTACGCCGATACGTCATTGACGGCAAAAAACGCCTTCAATCCGTCCACGAGCGTTATTTTGGGCGGGCATTTCGCCCCCTTCAACAATGATCCGTCAAATTACAAAATCCCAGGATTTCCCTTACGCGCGGAAATCGCGCCCGCGCCGGGAGGATGGTCACTCGACGAGTCAGAACTGGTTCTAAACGCGAACGTTGACGATTATTTTTATGGCAACATCACCGGGTCATTGGCGCCAGAAGGTGGCCTTGAGGTTGAAGAGGGCTACATCGAAACAACAAGTTTAGGCTCAGGCGTGACCGTCCGGGGCGGCCGGTTTTTTTCCGGAATTGGCTACTTAAACGACCGCCATGCGCACACTTGGGATTTCACCGACATGGCACTGCCCTACCGGCTCCTACTCGGCAACCAAGTGCGTGACGACGGCGTGCAAGTTCGTTGGGTTTTACCAACCGACCGTTTCACTGAACTTGGCGTGGAAGCCCTGCGCGGCGAAAGCTATCCGGCGGGTGGCTCATCCCGCAACGGACGGGGCGCTTATGCGGCGTACCTTCATATCGGTGACGACTTCGGCACAAGTCATAGTTGGCGTGTCGGCGTGTCCCAATATTGGGGACGCGCAACAGATCGCACCGTCTCTGCCGAAAACGTTGCCACCGCCAGCGATTTAGTCAGTGAATCTTTTTCCGGCACATCACGCGTTACCCTCGTCGATCTGATTTGGAAGTGGTCCCCAAACGAGAACCCGTATGTACGAAACTTAGCATTCGCCTTTGAATACCTGCACCGCGAAGATGATGGCCAAATAAGCACGGCGTACACCGGCGGCGGCGAGAAAGGCACCTCGTTCATCGGCAAACAAAATGGTTGGTATCTACAAACCGCCTATCAAATGACGCATGGCTGGCGCGCAGGCGTTCGCTACGCGCAGGCACGATCCGACAACTCGCGTGGCGACGCCGCCGTCATCGCTGACGCAGGGCTTGATGGCGCAGGCCACGTTCCGCGCGTTTTGAGCGCAATGGTGGACTACAACCGCAGCGAATTTTCGCGAATTCGCTTGCAAGCCAACCTAGATCGCTCCACCACCGAGACGGACAAACAACTTGTTTTGCAGTACGTGGTCAGTATCGGCGCACACAGCGCACACAAATTTTGAGAGAAGTTAAGATGAAATCAGCCGTAAGTACAACATGTTTACTGTTAGCGTTTCTGGCAACCTCCCCCGCTTCGGCCACTCTGAAAGTATTTACATGCGAACCGGAGTGGGACGCCTTGGCGCGAGAACTGGGTGGTGACAAAATTCAGTCAGAATCGGCCACCACCGCACTACAGGATGTGCATCGCATTGAAGCCCGTCCT
>JANOTC010000250.1:0-2430 GCA_031416175.1 Gammaproteobacteria bacterium | reverse complement strand
GCTTCGGCGCAACCAACACATCTCGTACCCGCGAGGGATCAACGGCAACTCCTTCGATTCGATTGGAAGAAACGGCGCTTTCGATCAGCGCATGCTCGCGCAAAGTCTTGAGCCGTTGCGGCGATTGCTGCGTAAAAAGTTCCTGCTTGCCGCGATATTCGCCAAGATCGGCGAGATACCACGACGTGCTGACAGGAATGGAGAAATTTTTTGAAGTGAAAAGGCGCAGGGTGCTCATCGGGCGGGCAGAAGACCTTAGTGAAAATGGTCGCAACGACTTATAGAGTTGATCCGCTATTTTAGCGTTTTTGGCGGGAAAATGTAGTAATCGCGAAGTCGCGGGGGTTTTCGTGAAAATTTCAAATACTTTCCATCATATTCAGTTCACCCTTAAATGAAGCTGCTTGCAAACATCCGTCACCAGCTCAGCCCGACTTTCTTCGGACACCCTGTCTTGATAATACCCAATACGGGGTTTATTATACCCTCTATGGGTATGTCAATGCTTTCCAACACACGCTCTCCCGATTCCGGGGTGGCCGACGCTTTGTTCACGAAGGTGCGACAACGTGTTTTGGCTGTGTTATTCGGGAACACAGGGCGAAGCTTCTACGCCAATGAAATTATCCGTCTCGTCGGTTCCGGTACAGGTGCAGTACAGCGAGAGCTCGCGCGGTTAGAGATGGCGGGGCTAGTGACCGTCACGCGTGTCGGGAAGCAAAAGCACTATCAGGCCAATTCGGCCGCGCCAGTGTTTGAGGAGTTGCGAAGCTTGGTGCTTAAGACTTCCGGTTTGGTCGATGTGTTGCGTGCGGCGCTCGCGCCACTGGCGGCGCAAATCCACGCCGCGTTTGTCTACGGCTCGGTTGCCCAAGGTCAAGACACAGCGCAAAGTGACATTGACCTGATGGTGGTGAGTGACAGTCTAACGTATGCGGATTTGTTTGCCGTCCTAGAAACGGCGACTCAGCAACTTGGGAGACCCGTGAATCCAACCGTCTACTCGGCCGAAGAACTCGACAAGCGAGTTCGGGCGGACAACGCGTTCGTCAAACGCGTTCTCGCTAAACAATAATTTTGGGTGATAGGCGAGGCGTATGGTTTCGCCGCTTGAGAATTTGAGCGGACCCGGCAAGTCCTTTGAACAAGGAAAATAGACATGCCCTACGCAATGCGTTCTCAGCAAGCTTCAGTTCTGTTCCCGGGCAAGTATAAAAGCCCGGACGGTCGCACGGAGTGTGTGGCCTTCGTGCGCCAGGAAACGAGTGCGCCTCCGACTTATTTGTGGCACCGAGGCCTTCATGTCCAGAGCGCATCGATTGGCGCAATAGTCAGCGGTACTGCAATCGCAACGTTTGACTCTGGTGGAAAATATCCGACAGATACTCTCGGAAAACACGCCGCTATCTATCTCGGACACAGCGCGGCTGGCATTGATGTGTTAAATCAATGGGCGCGTCAAGGATCCGTCAAACGACGTACCATTCGATTTAGTAATAACGGCGCGAGCTCGCGTAGTGACCAAGGCGAAACGTTTTATGTTATCGAATGAATGCCCCCGGCTTTTGTTAGTGATATCGCTATTGGCACTCGGTGCCGTTGCGTCGGCGGGAGAATTGCGATGTCCCGAACAAATCCCTGTCGGCGAGAAAGCGCTTTCGATTCCCCGTGGCTGGCAAACGTACGTCGACGATGAACCACACGTTTTATACAATATGGCGTTTTACTCCGGCCACCCCCGTGATCGAGCCACACTGACTCCAACATCTGAGCAAGAGTCAGGAACGACTTTGCGTGCGCGTTGGGAATTTCCTCGCGAGAGCAAATACGTCAACTGGTTAGCGTGTAGATATCTAAATACTAACGTAACTTATGTGCAGCCTCTTCCTAGGCGAGTGTCGCATTGCGTTGTTACCTATAAAAAGTATCCAAACACAGATGTTAGAGACATTGCGTCAATTGTGTGCGAGCTGGGGGGTAGTGCGGCCCCATAGCTTCAGTGGCGTTCACCTGTTGCCCGACGTGCGCGCCACGCAAAGGCAGCGGCGACGACCAGCCAGCTCGTGTCTGCGCCGCTGGCGGGAGCTGCGCGGTTGCTGGCGGGGCGGGTTGTTCCCGTGGTCGGCGTTGGTGTGTTGATGGCGGCAGCGCCACAACTTGCGGTGGCGATGCCGCCGTGATCGCCAACGGCATACAACTTGTCTCCGTTTCGGCGCATCGCATTCGGTGTTAGCCCTGTGATGGCTAGGGGTTCGGTGGTCCAACTGGTGCCGTCAACAGTGGTTATAAAATTGCCATTTTTGCTGATGCCGACGTAGCGATCATCGTTCCAGATTAGGTCGATGACAGCTTCGGGCAGTGCTGCGGCCATATTGGTCCAAGTCACGCCGTCAGGGCTTGACATGGCCATGATTCCGCCTGCATTGGTAA
>JANOTC010000249.1:0-5625 GCA_031416175.1 Gammaproteobacteria bacterium | reverse complement strand
ATCGCCAACCAGATGCTGGCCGCGGTTGCTTTGTTGGCGGCGACGGGTATCCCGGCCAAATCCGGCACGCTTCAGCCGACACGCATTGGGCTTCAGGGCTAGGTGGTTACAAGACACTATTCCTGGAACATCACATGGCTGCCAGTCATATGGGTTTTGATACTATAGTTCGTGCCACTTTACAAAGTTGAACACTTGAACACTTGCGCACGTCGTTAATTGACGGGAAGGTGTCCGGCCTCCGCTTGTACAGACTCCGCTGGGCTATTCGGGGGTCGTCAGCCAACTGCTCACTTGCGCACTGCGCTCCCTGGCTTCTTTCTTGGTAGCCTAGGCAGGCCTAGTCGAAGTGGTCAGAATGAGCATGCGTCGTACGGAAATCAAGCAACGGGTAATCATGCGGCGATCTACGATGGACAAACCGCCTCCGGAATTTGGGTCTATGATCAGTGAGTTAAACAAGGCTCCGTCCAACGGAGGTTAATTCCGTTCCGGGGCGGACACGGCAGCCCCAGTAATGACGGTGACGCATTTAATGTCGTTGAATAATCGCTCACTTTCGCACTGACGGAACCCTATGAAAATTCGTTTCGCGATGGCGTCAGTATCCATAGGGCTTAATTTTTGTTTCATGGCCCCGTCTTTCGGTGGGAATACACTTTGCCCGCCGTCTGTTGCGGTCAAACAGAAGATAACTAGCCTGCCACATTCCTGGGAAGCTATTGCCAAAACGTCGTCACACCCACTCAGATTAGTTACCTTTTTTGAAGGGCACCCGAAAAATAAAGTCTCATTGGTAAATGATTATGTGGAAGCTGGGGAGGGGCGTGAAGTCGCGGTATGGAAATTTGTTAGCAGCAAGCAAGGGTACTGGATCGAATGCGGCTATGATCAGACGAGCATTACGTTAACTAAACGCCTGGCTGAAAGCGTGTCGAAGTGTAATGTGACCTATGATCCAAAGATGTCGATCGGCGGCGTACAGGTGATCAACAATATCGACTGTTCGTAAATCCCCCCCCCTCAATAAACCGCCTCCAACTTCGCATACGCCAACACAAGCCACTTTTGCCCCACGCTGGCAAACTTCACCTGCACGCGCGCCTGCGCGCCACTGCCTTCATAACTCAGCAACACTCCGTCGCCAAACGTGGCATGCCGAACAAACTGCCCCACATGAAATTGCGCATCGGCCGGTAATTCTTGTCGAAAGCGCGATGCAGTCGGCAAGGAAACATGTGCGCGTGGCCGCACTTCACGAATGACTTCTGCGGGCATTTCACGCAGAAAGCGCGACGGCTGGCCGTAAAAATCACGACCGTATAATCGGCGATTTTGCGCACATATTAAGTAAAGCTGTTTGCGCGCGCGCGTCACGCCCACGTAACAAAGTCGACGCTCTTCTTCGAGTCGGTCTGGGTCATCGAAAGACATTTCACTTGGAAACAACTTCTCTTCCATGCCCACCATAAACACCACGGAAAACTCCAATCCCTTGGCCGAATGCAGCGTCATTAACTGCACCGCGTCATCACCCACTCCCGCTTGGCGTTCACCGGCTTCTAATGCCGTGTGGGACAAAAATGAAGTTAATACATCTTCGTCTTCTGCCGCTTCGAATTCATTTTCGTATTGCCCGGCCGCGCTAATCAATTCCTCGACGTTTTCGACGCGGGTTTGTCCACGCTCACCTTTTTCGGCTCGATAAAAGTCTAACAAACGCGCTTCATCCACTAACACGCGTAGCTTTTCATCCAAGGGCAAGGGCTCGACTAGCTCACCGAGTTTATCAATGAGTTGCAAAAACGCATTCAAGCTCGTTGCCGCACGTGCGGGCAATAACTTTTCTTTGATCACTGTTTGCGCGGCTGCCCACATCGACACGCGTTGATCGCGAGCAATATCGCGCACGGGTTGCAGCGTGCGTTCGCCGATGCCGCGTGTAGGCAAGTTCACCACGCGCTCAAAGGCGGCGTCATCATGTCGCAACACCGCTAACCGTAAATACGCCAACGTATCCTTAATTTCGGCGCGTTCGAAGAACCTCAGCCCACCGTAAACGCGATAGGTAACACCGGCCATGACCAACGCTTCTTCGATCACCCGCGATTGCGCATTTGACCGATAGAGGATGCTACATTCTGACGCCGGGTTGCCACCGCGTATCCATTCCTGAATGATTTCGACGGCATAGCGCGCTTCATCTTGTTCGTTGTAGGCGGAATAAAGAAGAATAGGCGGACCGGCTTCGTCCTCGGTCCACAAATTTTTTCCTAAGCGGCCTGAATTGTGATCAATAAGCTGATTGGCGGCGGCCAAAATATTTCCGGTCGACCGATAATTTTGTTCGAGCTTGAATACATGCGTGCCTGGAAAATCGCGCTCGAAATGCCGAATATTTTCCACTTTGGCGCCACGCCAGCCGTAAATGGATTGATCGTCGTCACCGACAATAAAGGCACTATTATTGCCACCGGACAACATTCTTAGCCAAGCATATTGCACGGCGTTGGTGTCTTGAAATTCGTCGACGAGAATATGCCGGAAGCGGCGGCGGTAATGGTCGAGTAAATCGGGACGATTTAGCCAAAGCTCATGAGATCGTAACAGTAACTCGCCAAAATCCACTAACCCAGATTGCGCGCATAGTTGTTCGTAGGCTTGGTAAATCCGAATATGAGTGCGCTCAGCCGGATCGCCTTTGTCCGCCATATGCTGCGGGCGTATCCCTTCATCTTTGCGGCCATTGATGAACCACTGCGACTGTTTGACCGGCCATTTTGCTTCATCTAAGTCCAACTGCCGCAACGCGCGCTTCACCAGCCGCGCTTGATCGTCGCTATCAAGAATTTGAAATGCTTTCGGCAACCCGGCTTCTTGCCAGTGCGCGCGCAGCAAGCGGTGGGCGATACCATGAAAGGTGCCCACCCACATCGCGCCGCCGGGAATATTCAGCAGGGCCTCAATACGACCGCGCATTTCAGCGGCGGCCTTATTTGTAAACGTAACCGCCAGCACACCGAACGGGGAAACCCCCATTGTTTCGACGATCCAGGCGACGCGGTGAACCAGCACGCGGGTTTTACCGCTGCCAGCACCCGCCAAAATTAAGGTATTTCCAGCAGGCGCGGTGACCGCTTGCCGCTGAGCATCATTGAGGCCATCGAGAATATAGCTTACATCCATAGGCCGCAATCTTACCCTATTGGCAGGGCAAAATCGCGCCGGGATTGCGCCGACAAACGCTAGGCTAAGGCGTTACTCAATCGTCGTTAACAGCAATTCGGGTCGACCGATAGCGCGGACCACGCCGGTTCCTTCAACGAAGTAACGCTCCCACAGCTTCGCCAGATGCTCGACGGATTCCGGCGCAATGTAGGCCGCGCGGTTCGCCGATAAACCGAGTCCATAGATATAGATGTTCGCGCCTTTCCAACCGGCGACTAAGCCCATGCGGCGTATCTTGTTCATAAATTGCTGCGCATCGGCTTTGGCGGGCTTGCCTTTGTGGTAGGTCACAATCTTGGGTGAACTTTCGATGCCATCCGATATGAAAAGGACGTTGCGTGTCTTTGCATCGTTATCCACTATGATTTGGCGAGACAGCTCCTTTAAGGAATAAATCAAATCGGAACGCTTAACCTTTAACGGTGCCACTGAGAGGGCGGACACCATTTTCGCGCGAAACTTTTCCCGCACACTCGTCTGCTGAGCACTCAAACAATCTAACAAGGTTTGTTTGTCCGCCCAACGTAGGCTAAACAAATACTTCTCATCGGGCGTCGGCTCCACTTCGCCAGAATAAACGACTTCGGGAAAGTGACCGCGATAATTAGCGGAAAACACCGCCACTTTCATCTTGTCGCCAGGCTCACCCCAATTAAGCACAAGCTGCGCGATTTTTTTTCGCATCATGTCATCAAGCGGTGTGGTTTGATCAATCAATATATAGAGTGCACGTTTCGGTTTCGTGTCATACGGGTCGCCGTAATTAATCGACGAATAACATCCTGTGCTTGGGCTATTCGACGGTGACGCTTCATTCGCCGCCACAACCTGGCTTAGCATCCAAATGGCCGTCGCACTCGCCGCCGCTCGCAACATTGGGCTACAACGCATAATTTACTTCTCGTCTATTGAGTGTACTGACACGCCCCTGCGCGCCTAACAGTCATCTACTTAAGCGAAAAACGTGCCGCGCTTTGCCAGTGCGCGATTGAATTTGGTACGCGCATTGCTACTACCCAGCGCAAGGGATCTCGACTTTATTCGGCGCAGTCCCAGCATTTAGTTGATTATGACTTTAGGAGCCACCATGAAATACCGCGTCCAGCCTTCACTGCTAGCCTTGGCTATCACGGCGTGTTCAACCGGCGCTTGCACGCATTTCAGCGTTGTGGCCGCCGACCAGCAAGCCGAACGGCAAAAGGCAGCCGCAGCGGCAACAGCCGCGTCAACCCTTGCCGCACCTGCGCCACCCTTTGCCGCTGCCGCGACTAAACCCGCGCCGCCCGCCGCTAACATGCTGTCGAACAACACAGCCGGGCAAGAGTGCACGCCCGAAATGGCTGCGCAGTCGGCTAACTATTACTTGAACGACAACGGCAGTAAAGCCGAAGAACTCAAGGTTCGTGCCACGGGTTATGGTGCACCGCCCAAAGCATTTTATTCCGAACCGCAACGGCGGCTCATGTCCATGCGTGCAGCAAAAATCGACGCGTACAGAAGCTTGGCTGAGCGTGTAAACGGTATGCAAATCTGGGGCGGAACGACCGTCGGCGACATGGTCGTTGAGAAAGATCGCTATCGGGTCTATGTCGACACGTATTTACGTGGCGCTCGCGTTATTGCGGAAAATCCTCAGGAAGATGGCACTTTTGAAACCGTCGTTGAAATGAAAGTTGATCGCGCCTTTTTGGCTGGTGTATTAAGTGGCAAACCCTCAGCCGCAAATGGCAATAATCCGTGCGGTGACATGCGCGGCGCACAAAGAGACAGCGAAGGCGCGATGGCAGACAAGATGAACGCCAACGCTAGCGATTTCTACCTCAAACAATAGGCATTGGCGATGCGTACGTTCTTATCTTTACTGGCAGCGCTGTGTCTATTCAACAGTGGAGCGGCGCATGCCGAAACATGGTTAGAGGCCGTTGGCAGCGCCACCATACACAACAACGCCACCGGCGCTGCGCGTGAAATGGCCACCAAAGATGCGATGCGACAAGCACTTTTGCAATCCAGCGCATTGGTCGATATGTTTGCCCTGAGCTCTAACAATGTACTCACCATTGAAAGCTCTAGTGTCGCCGCCGCTGGCACGGTTGAAAAAGTACAAATACTCGATGAATGGGTAGAGAACGAAGTGTTGTATGTGCGCATTAGGGCACAAGCACCTTCAGACAAAATCCGCCCTGCCTCCCCCGCCGCGCGTTATCGGAAGAAAATTGTTGCGCTGCAATTCGATGTCGATCACCGCACGCAAATTCAAGACTTACCGGAAATCGAACTCGAATGGCCACGCGAACTTATGCGCCGTTTGGAAAACAGCGGCCACTATATTGGCACCAGTGCCACACAATATTTAGCCTCCACCACTCGCCCTGGCCTGCGCTTTGATGATCCCGC
>JANOTC010000248.1:0-4186 GCA_031416175.1 Gammaproteobacteria bacterium | reverse complement strand
CAAGCTAGAAACAGCCCCGACCAATAGGCCATTTTTCTATGGTATATCGCATTTCCTATAAAAAGTTGCGTCACTCCCCTTTCTCCGTTATAAAAGACCCATCTAAAAAATTAGCTCGTCATCACGACGGGTCAATGCATTGCGAATTATAAGGGAAAACAAAATGAGTCGGTTAGCCGCGAACACAGAGCGCGTTACCTGCGTGGTGGAGGGAACACGTAGCAAAGTTAAGGTGTATTCGTTGCTGGGGTCTGAGTACGTTTCAGGGCTGTTTGGCTATACCTTAACCGTCGTCAGCGAAGACCCCGAGCTGGATTTTGACGCCATCGTCGGTCGCTTTGTTGTTATTAAATTCTTAGCCCCCGACGACACGCTGGCCCGCTATATTCACGGCCTGGTGACGCACATCGACCAATCAGGACAGGGCAATCGGCTCACGACCTACACCTTGCGCCTTGCTCCTCACGTGTGGCTGCTAACACAGCGAACCAATTGCCGCATTTTTCAGTCCATGACCGTGCCCGACATCATTAAGGATGTGTTGAAGACGGTCGGGGTACCGGCGGATCGTTTCAAATTTAGCCTGAAAAGCACTTACACCCCGCGCGACTATTGTGTGCAATACCGTGAAACCGATTTCGTATTTATTTCTCGACTAATGGAAGAAGAAGGTATTTTCTACTTCTTCCAACATACAAAACTCGGCAAAGAAGTGGCGCACATGATGGTCCTCACGGACCATAGCACGGTTCACGAAACCCTTTCCGGGAACGCGACCGTACTGTATCACCCGCCTACTACCGGCATTAAGACCGAGGACAGCATTTTTCCGTTTGTCTTTCGCCAAGGTGTGCGCAGTGGCGCCGTGGTGCTGAAGGACTTTGATTTTCGCAAACCCGCGTTAAAAATCACACCCAGCCAGAAACACACGGTGGACGATAATCTCGAAACTTTTGAATATCCGGGCCGCTTAAACGCTAACAGCGATGGCAACCGCCTGGCGAAAATTCACCTTGAGGCCTTGCAAGTTGCACGTAAAACGGGCGATGGTTTTAGCGATTGTCTGCGTTTTATTGCGGGCACCTACTTCACGTTAGATGCGCATCCGCGTGAAAGCCTCAATCAAGAATATTTGCTCACCCAAGTCGACACCACGGTTCAACAACCGCAAGTGTTAGAAGAAGGCGCCGGTCTAGCGCCCGCCGTTTATCAAAACCGCTTTTTCTGCATCCCCGCGACGGTGCAATTCCGCGCCACCATAGGCACCACCAAGCCCATCGTCAACGGCGTGCAAACCGCCATCGTGGTCGGCCCGGCAGGGGAAGAAGTCTATCCCGATGAATTCGGCCGTGTAAAAGTGCAATTCCACTGGGACCGCAAAGGCAAGAACGACGAGAAAAGCTCATGCTGGATACGCGTATCACAGATCTGGGCCGGTGCCGGTTGGGGCGCGATGTTTATTCCGCGCATCGGCCATGAAGTCATCGTCGACTTTGTCGATGGCGATCCGGACCGCCCGATCATAACAGGACGCGTGTATCACGGCACTAACCGCCCGCCTTACCCGTTACCGGAAAACCGCACCCGCAGCACGATTAAAACTAACAGCAGCAAAGGCGGTGGCGGCTCGAACGAACTGCGTTTCGAAGACAAGAAGGGCAAAGAAGAAGTCTATCTGCATAGCCAAAAAGACTGGACCATCAAAATCGAGAACGACAAGAATCAAGACGTCGGCCACGATGAAACGCTGCATGTCGGCAATGATCGAACAAAGAATGTTGATCACAACCAAACAGAAACGATTGGTGATAACAAGACAATCTCGGTAGGGAAAAATCACGACGAAAGCATCGGTGAAAACGCGACGATTAGCGTTGGAAAAAATGTAGACATCACGATAGGCAAGAGCCAATCCATTCACGTGGCAGAACGGCAAACGGAAGATGTCGGCAAAGACTATGACCTGAGCGTCGGTGGCAATCAACGCATTGCCATCACCAAAGACCTGTCCATTAACGTCGGCAAGAAAACCATCATCACGGCAGGCGACGAAATCGTGCTGAGCTGCGGTTCGGCCAGTATCGTGATGAAAAAGAATGGCGACATCACGATTTCCGGCAAGAACATTAATGTCACTGGTAGCGGCAATATTGTGATGAAAGGCTCGAAAATCAGCCAAAATTGATCTTGCCTCAGCGGAGCTACCCGGTGACCACGTCATCCGGGTCGCCATAAAAAAGTAAAGCGCTAACCTAACAAGAGATAATACGAGTGAAACTCACTGCCAGCCGCCCGCCCATACAGCAAAGTGCGATTTCGCCAACGCTGACGACCATCGCCCCCGGTGAAATCATCATCGGCGAGGTGGTCGGAATCAATGCGCAAGGCCAAGCCTTGGTTGATTATGCCGACACGCCATTAGACCAACCCCTACCCGCCATCTCGACGCTTGGAATTACACAACACCATATTGGCCGCCAAGTGGCGCTTTTATTTGCCAATGGCAATCCGAAAGCGCCGGTCATCATGGGAATTATCCACAGCCCGCTGCAAGACGTGATTGCCGCGTATGAGGAGCTGCCCGTTGCCCCTACGCCCGACCCAGAACTCACCGTCAATGGCGAGCGCTTAGTGATCGAAGGCAAAGAAGAAATCGTTCTAAAGTGTGGCGAAGCAAGCATCACCTTGACCCGCGCCGGAAAAATTCTGATTCGTGGCAAATACGTGTTATCCCGCTCGGACGGGGTGAACCGAATGATGGGTGGATCGGTTCAGGTGAACTAAGTCATGTGGCAACTCAATAACACTAGCCCATTTGCCGCCAGCGTCGCATTGTTTCCGAATGAGGACGCAGTCGACACCTTATATGTTATGGTCAAAGCCACTTTCAATATTGACGCCACCCTGACGCTCGTCGAGAAACAAGCGAAACCTTTTGAGGCGGATATGTATTGGGACGAACCGGGCGAGTCGAGTGTTCGCTATGGCTCAGATATGCATGTCGGTAAAGCCGCGACGGATATCATCGTACTAGGCCATGCCTGCGCACCCGATAAGAGCGAAGTGCGCGAGATGGAGGTGAGTGTGTCGGTGGGCCACGTGCATAAGACAATCCGCGTTTTTGGTGATCGACACTGGCAAGACGGCAAGATGAGCGAGCCGACGCCGTTTAAGACAATGCCACTGGTGTACGAGCGGGCTTATGGCGGGATTCACAGGGTAGACGGGAAGCTCGACGCTGCCGAGACACGCAACCCAGTCGGCAAGGGATTCGTGGGTGGACGCAAGAAAGAAGAAATGAATGGGATGCCGTTACCGAATTTGGAAGATCCGAATTTTTTGATTCGCAGTTTAGCCGACAAACCCACGCCCGCGTGTTTCGGCTGTTCTGCGCCGAACTGGCATCCACGCGCAGGGTTTGCCGGGACGTATGACGGTGATTGGCAAATGCATCGTGCACCGTATTTACCGAAAGACTTTGATAAGCGATTTTTGAATATGGCGCATGGGGATTTGGTATACCCGGGGTTTATGGCGGGGGGAGAGGCAGTGCGGGTGGTGGGGATGCATGCTAGCGAAGATCTTTGCTTTCGAATTCCGAAAGTTAAGCTAACATCTAATATAATTGTTAGAAACAGAATAAAATCACCGGAGTTTGATCTTGAGACTGTCGTTATCGAGCCTGACCGATTACGGTTGTCAATGGTGTGGAAAGCCTCGTTACCGTGTAACAAAGAATCGCTAAAAATCGGCGAGATCACGATTAAGTCGACACAATAGGAGATACTAATGGGACAAACCACTTTCGCAAACACACGTGGTATCGCGCACAAAGGCAGCGGTGGCACGAGTACCGTATTCCCCGATGTATGTAAAACGCCGGTGGGACCGTCGGTAGTCCCCATTCCCTACCCTAACATCGGCAAAGCTTCCGACACCCGTAACGGCCCCAAATCCGTCACTATTGATGGCAAGATGCCCATGGTTAAAGGCGCGAAATATAGCACCAGCAGCGGTGATGAGGCAGGCACAGCCAAGGGCATTATGAGTAGTAGCACAAAAGGCGAATGCGAATTCATGATGTATTCCTTCGATGTAAAATTTGAAGGTAAAAATGTCTGCCGTTTGGGCGATCCTTTGTTTCATAACAAGAAAAATATTGTAGGGTAGTTGCTTGAAGCGGAAC
>JANOTC010000247.1:0-2112 GCA_031416175.1 Gammaproteobacteria bacterium | reverse complement strand
GGTAACGACGTATTGTGCGTTGATATCGACGTCGCAAAGATTGAGGGGCTTAAGCAAGGCCGCATTCCGATCTACGAGCCCGGCTTAGAACCCATGGTCAAACGCAATACCGAATCGGGCCGCCTTTCGTTCACCACCGATGTAGCGGCGGGTGTAAGTCACGGTTTATTCCAATTCATTGCAGTCGGCACACCGCCCGATGAAGATGGCTCGGCCGACTTACGCTATGTGTTAGCCGTCGCCAAGAGCATCGGCGACCATATGACCGAATATCGCGTCGTCATCGACAAATCGACCGTTCCGGTGGGCACGGCGGACCGCGTTCGCAACACCATGCTGAAAGCATTGGAAGCGCGCGGCTTAAAAACCGAATTTGACGTTGTCTCAAACCCCGAATTTCTAAAAGAAGGCGCCGCCATCGACGACTTCATGAAACCTGACCGCATTGTCATTGGCGCCGATAATCCGCGCACAACGGAATTGTTACGCGCACTCTACGCGCCGTTCAACCGCAGCCATGATCGCCTTATCGCCATGGACATTCGCTCGGCCGAGCTAACCAAATATGCCGCCAACGCGATGTTGGCGACCAAAATTAGCTTTATGAATGAGATGGCAAACTTGGCCGAAGTGCTCGGCGCGGACATTGAAAAAGTGCGCATCGGCATCGGTTCTGATCCGCGCATTGGCTACCATTTCATTTATCCAGGCTGCGGTTACGGCGGCTCCTGTTTTCCAAAAGACGTAAAAGCCTTGGAAAAAACTGCGCATGACGTAGGTTATCAAGCGTCACTCTTGGGTGCCGTCGAAGCGGTGAACAAGCGCCAAAAGGATCGATTGTTCGACAAGATTAATCGCTATTTCAAGGGCGAATTGAAGGGGCGCACATTTGCCATGTGGGGCTTAGCCTTTAAACCAAACACCGACGATATGCGCGACGCGCCTAGTCGTGTACTCATCGAAGCGCTGTGGAAAGCAGGCGCCACCGTCCGCGCTTTTGATCCACAAGCGATGCATGAAACAAGTCGCCTTTATCCAGATCACCCAGGTTTAGTGCTTTGCGACAACCCTTATCACGCACTGGAAGGCGCCGACGCATTGACCGTACTCACCGAGTGGAGTATTTTCCGCAGCCCCGACTTCGACCGAATTAAGAATGCGCTTAAGCACGCCGTCATTTTCGATGGCCGTAACGTATACGACCCACGCATCATGAAGGATTTAGGCATTAGCTACTTCGGAATTGGCCGCGGCGAGCCGCTATAACCCCAGCGAACACCCTGACAGGGAAAAGGACTCCATCATGTTTGATTTGACTAAAACACGCATCGGCATTATCGGCTTAGGTTACGTGGGTCTGCCGCTCGCAGTCGAATTCGGGAAAAAATTTCCCACCGTCGGCTTGGACATTCGCGTCGACCGCGTCGCCGAACTCAAGGCGGGCAAAGACAGCACCTTAGAAGTGGAGCCGGACGAACTCAAAACGGCCACCCAACTGACCTATAGCGCAAACAAAGAAGACATTCGTAGTTGCAATGTTTACATCGTCACGGTGCCAACGCCGATTGATGACTACAAGCGCCCGGATTTTGGTCCCTTGCTCAGCGCCTCGCGCACCTTGGGCGAAGTCCTAAAAAAAGGTGACGTGGCCATATTCGAGTCCACGGTTTATCCCGGTGCGACCGAAGAAGTGTGCGTTCCTATCATTGAAAAAGGCTGCGGCCTAAAAATGAATAAGGATTTCTACATTGGTTATAGCCCGGAACGCATTAATCCGGGCGACAAGCAACATCGTGTCATCAATATCAAGAAAATTACGTCCGGCTCTACGCCAGAGGCTGCGGAGTTTGTTGACCAACTCTATCGCACGATTATTATCGCCGGAACGCATAAAGCCAGCAGCGTTAAGGTAGCGGAAGCAGCCAAGGTCATTGAGAATACGCAACGTGATATCAATATCGCGCTCATCAACGAACTCGCGCTCATTTTCAACCGCATGGGCATTGATACATTAGAAGTGTTAGAAGCCGCTGGCACCAAATGGAATTTCTTGCCGTTCCGACCCGGCCTAGTGGGCGGCCATTGCATTGGCGTCGACCCTTACTACCTGAC
>JANOTC010000246.1:0-3046 GCA_031416175.1 Gammaproteobacteria bacterium | reverse complement strand
CGGCACGGTGAACGGACCACTATCACTCTGGCGCGATTATTTTCGCATTCGCCGAATCACCATTTTTCCCGGCACACGGCCACTGGAGTTTTGGAAAAAAACCTGTGGCTATTATTTGCGTTATTGTAAGTTCAAGGGCAAGGACTTTAAGTAGTCCTGCCGCCGTCCCCTACTCTTTCCCTTCAAAGGGTGCAATGAGCTTGCGTACCACTTCGTAGTCACTATCGGTGGTCGCGACAAAGCCGGTGTAAGCCGGTTCAAGGGCGCGAATCACGGCTTGATGCGCGGGATTCTTAATATCCAGCGCAAGTAACGCTTTGGTAATTTTTCCTAGCATCACGTCATCGAGATCCTTCGTTGCAGCGATATTATAGGGTGGCAATTCCGGTGAAGCGTAAATGACGCGCAAACCTTTGCCTTCGAATTTGCGCGCCGTTGTGTCTTTCACCACGCCGGCATCAAAGTCGCCGCTCATGACGCCACGGGCGATATTGTCGTAATGACCAACGAACTCATACGATCCCAGCTTTTCAAGCGGCATACCCGCACTGACGACGGTCGCCCGTTGCAGTAGCGCCCCTTTGTCACCGAGCGCGAAACGCTTTCCTGCTAGCTCGGCGACAGTTTTAATGGGACTATTTTGCGGAACAACAATCATGAGCTGAAAGTTGGCTTCATTGTCCGTTAGAATTTTCGCAACGAGTTTTGTGTTAGCTTTCTTGTGTGCTTTAATGTATGCAACTGGCGTTAGGTAGGTGATATCTACGGTGCCGCTCGTCACGTCCCCGATGGCCGCTTTCATGTCTGGTGACAGTTTAAGTGTGACAGGTATGCCGAGGGTGTCGGACAAATACTGCGTGAGCGGTGTTAGGCGCCGATGCATAATGACAGGTGTGTCCATCGCGACTGAGCCTAAGCGCAACTCCGTGGGTGGCTCGGCTATCGCTTTCTGAGCGCTGAATAGAGCGGCGCTAGCCGCCAGAATTGCAATAATAGGCGTCACTTTCACGCGATTTCTCCTTTAGGGTAATCTGAACTGGACCGAAGTTTGTCCTTGACATGGGAATAATGGCTAACGTTGTTACAGCCGTTTTTCTTGCTGTAATACAACGCCATATCGGCACGATGGAAAATATCTTCAGCCGTGCCGCCAATATCCTTGGCAAGGGTGTCTATGCCGACGCTAAGCCTGACCGAGATGGCTTGATTCCGGATCGGAAAAATATGCTCTTGAACCTTGTTACGAATTTTTTCGGCGAGTTGAATGGCTTCCTCCGGGCCAATGCGACGGCAAATCGCGACAAATTCCGTGCCGCTAATACGGCAAAGCGTGTCCGTTTGGCGAAGATTCGCTTTGAGGACGTGTGCCACTTCTACTAATACTAAATCGCCACCCTTGTGGCCGCCTATTTCATTAATGCGTTTGAAATGGTCAATGTCAAAAATGAGTAGACTGCTTACTTCGCCACGGCTCAAGCTGAGTGCAAAATCATTTCCCATGATCGTTTCGAAGTGTCGACGATTGAGCAAACCCGTTAATGCGTCCGTCACTGAAATTTTGCGGAGTTCCTTGTTGATGCGATGCAATTCTGCCGACTGCATGGAGAGTTGTATGTTGGTTTCACGCAGTAGTGTGTCGGCAGACCCAATGCGATCTTTTAGGAGCAAATTAGAGGTATTTAGCTGACCCCGCATGGAGTTAAATTCATGGGCTAAAGCCCCAAATTCGTCAAGCGATTTGATTTGCATGTCATTGGTAATGAGGCCGGATTCGTCAACACTCCCTTCAAAAGTATTTCGAATAATGGCGACTGGACGCACAATGAGGTAACTAAGCGCGAGAAATTCTCCAATCGCAATCAACACGATAATTATGGCCTCGCGTTGAATCATGGTGGCCTTTTTTTCTTGCAATTGGGTCACGATTCGGCTGTTGTCCAAAGCAATGGTGACTTCGCCAATTTTTTTACCTTCGAAGTTTATGTCGCGCTTGAACGTGGCCCAACCATGATCGCCGATTTCAGGATTGCCTGATTCAGCCATAAGATTGCCGCGCGCATTGACGACCTTTGCATAGACAATGTCGCGTGTTTTGGATATTTCTTCAAGCAAGAACTGAATAGACGTGTAGTCAAAGCCAATGACGCTGGTTGCAACCGCTTGGGAAAGAAATCGCGAGATATCGTCGCCGCGTAAATTCGTTTCGCTGGTAATGTCCTGTTCTTGTTGTTGATAGGTAATCCAGCCCGTAAAGCCCAGCGCGATGGTCATGACGGCAATCAAAACCATCACCATTTTCTGGCGAATTCCGAATCTTGCTGGTTTGCTATGTTCGCTGGGCGAGCCAAATAATGACATTATTGACATGGATTTAAGTGGCGGTTTACACACAGTTTATCGTCCATTCGTGAGTTGGCTTGAGGTGACAACGGGTTTGTCCCGGTGATCCCCACGATATGTGATACCTTTAACGCCCCAGATTCGGACAAAAATTATCCATGCAGACTCAATGACTAGCACTAGCAAGCGCGTAACGGTGTTCATAGGTCCGCAATTTTTGGCCGCCTTGCTCTCGGCGTCTTCGCCCATAGAAACGCTTGAATGGGCACTGTCGCGTTCTGAGCAAGTGGGTTTCGATCAATCCGATTTTTGGCGACAAATTCACGCCTTATTTGCGACTGACATGCCACCGGCTGGCCCTGCCGTCGGTGCTTTGCGCCGGATCGGGGAAGGCGCCAGTGCAGATGGGTATCTCTGGATGGCGGTTGATCCCGTTTTTGTCACGCCGAATCGCGACCACCTCGTTGTGATGCCGCCGCAACAACTGGCGATTACTCATGCAGAAGCGACTGTTTTAGTGGCTGCACTGAACGAAAATTTTTCCGTTGACGGTTTGCACGTTGAATTTCAGCATCCCGCGCGCTGGTATGTGCGCGTTGATGGCAGTTTTGAGGTGTTAACAACGCCGTTGCTACAATCGGTCGGGCGCAACGTGCGCGAAGTGCTTCCCCAAGGCGTAGACGCTCGACGTTGGACGCGGTTGTGG
>JANOTC010000245.1:0-4712 GCA_031416175.1 Gammaproteobacteria bacterium | reverse complement strand
TTGGAGGATACGGCTGTGAGCCAGACAAAAGTTGCCATCACAATTGAAGAAGGAATGCTTGCCAAAGTAGATGCCCTCGTGAAGAGTAAAGTATTTAGTAATCGAAGCCGGGCAATTCAGGAAGCTGTTCAAGAAAAATTGGAGCGCTTGGAGCGAAGCCGCTTAGCAGAAGAATGTGGAAAACTTGATCCAACTTTTGAAAAGGCGATGGCAGATGAGGGGCTGTCTGAGGAGTTGGCAGCATGGCCAAAATACTAAGAGGGGAGGTTCGTTGGGCCGATTTAAACCCTACAGTAGGTCGCGAGCAGTCAGGGCAGCGCCCGGTGCTTATCTTGAGCCAAGACATATTCAATGAGCGCTCAGGAACTGTGATTGCCATGGCAATCACAAGCCAAGAACAACGAGCTAAATTCCCGTTGACGCACGAGCTTTCAAAGGTGAGAACGCTTAAACAGTCGTGGGTAAAAATTAGTCAAATTCGCACGCTATCAACCGAACGAATTGGCAAGAAAATTGGCTCGGTTGATTCCGAGGAGCTCGCACACATCATTGACGGTTTAAATGAGATTATCGGAGTCTAACGAAGAAGGGTCGATTGAGGTTGCAGCTGGTGTCTGAGAAAGCGCAATTATTGTTATACACGTTCTCCGCATTCGATATGCCTCCAGCGGCAGGTCAGTTCGGCCCAGGCAAAAGCTTCACAAAAATCATAGTAGGTTCGACCCGGAAGTTAAGCGGCGGATTGCGGTAGTCGGCATAGCCGAGTTGGCCAAAATTCTGGGCCGTGACATTGCCATACGGGCCGCCCGGATTGCTTGTCTCGACCCTATCATCGAACCAGTAGGCGCGGACCGGCGCGTTGGTTGATTCGTAGGCGCGATGCATGATCGCGTTACGCGCGATCTGTTGCAGTGCAGCGGGCGAATAAAGGTAGTGGCGGCGCTCGGCGTCTCCCGACGTGAAATCGATTTGCACGCGGTTGTGCGCGGCGAGCTTCTCGTCGAGGGTTTTTCGTACGATAAATTGGGGAACTCTGTTTTTGCTGCGCTGGATCTGGCGCTGTGGAACGATTGTTAGGCCGAGTAAAGGAGCAGGTGCCACACCACAACACCCGCCCCCAATTCTCCCAACCTAACTCAAAACTACTTCACACCCACAATCTTCGTAATCGTCGAATCTTTACCCGCTGTCACAAACTCAAAGTCCACCTTTTGCCCAGCTTGAATTCCAGTCACCATGTCGGGCGATATCTTAAAAGGCATCGTCATTGCGGGCCAACTAACAGCCGCAACGGCCCCGTGAGCAATCGTGATCGTACCCTTGGCGGCATCCATCGACTTTACCGTGCCTGACGCTTTCGCTGCTGCCGTAGCCGCAGGTGCAGCCATCGTTGAATGGCCATCCATTTTCATGCCGCTCATGTCGGCGGCGATTGCCGGTACGCCTACGCCAACACTCAGCAAAATGGCGGTGGAAATAATCTTTTTCATGAACGTGTCTCCAAAGTGTTTAATTGGCTGAAACAGAAATTCGGCGGCGCATCAGCCGGTACGCTGCCGGGATAATAAAAAGAGAAAGCAAAGGCGCAGAAATCATTCCGCCAATCATCGGTGCGGCAATTCGACTCATCACTTCGCTGCCGGTTCCCTCGCCTAACAGGATTGGTAATAATCCAGCAATAATCACGGTGACAGTCATAGCTTTGGGTCGCACGCGTAGCACCGCGCCGTCGCGGATGGCGTGCAATAAACCTATCTCGTTGGCCTCGCCGTTGTCGATGCGATGTTGCCAAGCTTGTTTTAAATACACCAGCATAATCACGCCGAATTCAGCTGCCACACCGGCCAGTGCAATAAAGCCGACACCGGTGGCGATGGATAAATTGAAGCCCATAAAATAGAGCAGCCAAACGCCGCCGGTGAGTGCGAATGGTAGCGTTGCTAAAATGAGCAAGGCCTCATCGACCCTCCTAAACGTGAGAAAAAGTAACACGAAAATAATTCCGAGCGTGGCCGGTACCACCCATTTCATGCGGGCGTTGGCGCGTTCTAGATATTCAAACTGTCCGGAGTAAGCCAAACTCACGCCTGCTTCGAGTGTTACTTGGTTAGCGATGGCGATCCGCAAGTCGTTCGCCGTTGAGGCGAGGTCGCGACCGCGAACGTCTACATACACCAAGCCGCTGGGGCGCGCGTTTTCGCTTTTAAGCATGGGTGGCCCATCGGTAATAGTGATGTGCGCAACCGTACCTAACGTTATTTGGCTGCCGGTGGGCGTGAAAATCGGCAATTCTTTTAATCGCTCGACGGTGTCACGCCACTCGCGCGGATAACGTATATTAATCGGAAAGCGCGCGAGACCTTCGACAGTTTCGCCTACCTTGTCGCCACCAATTAAGCCTGCCACAACCGCATGCACGTCGGCGATGTTGAGCCCGTAACGTGTGGCGGCAAGGCGATCAATTTCAATGTCGACATAGCGTCCGCCGGTTAGCCGTTCTGCTAACGCGGTCGAAACGCCAGGAACGGTTTTGGCGACGCGTTCAACTTGTTGTGCCACGCGTTCGATGGCGGCAAGATCCCCGCCCGCTATCTTTACGCCGATGGGGCTCTTAATCCCCGTCGCCAGCATATCAATTCGATTTCGGATCGGTGGCACCCAAATATTTGATAAACCCGGTACCTTCACAGCGCGATCCAACTCGGCCACTAATTTCTCTGCCGTCATGCCTGCCCGCCATTCTTCGCGCGGCTTGAATTGAATAACGGTTTCGAACATTTCCAATGGCGCTGAATCGGTCGCTGTTTCCGCGCGACCCGCTTTACCAAATACGTGTAAAACTTCCGGCACGGTCTTGATCATCCGATCAGTTTGTTGCAGTAATTGACTGGCTTTTTGCGCCGATAGGCCAGGTAGTGCGCTAGGCATGTAAAGTAAATCACCTTCATCGAGCGGCGGTAGAAATTCTCCGCCTAACTGACTCATGGGCCAAAAAGATGTTAGGAATAAAAGTGCCGCTAGAACGAGTGTTAGCTTAGGCCAGTGCAGTACGTATTCTAACAAGGGTCGATACGCAGCGATTAGCCAACGATTGAGTGGATTGCGCGTTTCGTCGGGCAATTTACCGCGTATCCAATAGCCCATGAGCACCGGAATGAGCGTGATGGCCAGTCCTGCCGCCGCTGCCATGGCATAGGTTTTGGTGAACGCAAGGGGGCCGAACAAGCGGCCTTCTTGTGCTTGCAATGAAAATACAGGCACAAAGGAAAGTGTAATAATTAGCAACGAGAAAAAGAGGGCCGGGCCGACCTCAACTGCCGCATCCGTCATCACTTTCCAATGCGCTTCTCCCTTCAACACCTTGCCTGGATGTGTGTGCTGCCACTGCTCAATTTTCTTGTGTGCGTTTTCTATCATCACTAATGCGGCGTCGACCATGGCCCCGACGGCGATGGCAATTCCCCCTAGCGACATAATGTTAGCGTTCAAGCCTTGTTGTTTCATAACAATGAAGGCGATTAACACACCCAATGGCAATGAAATAATCGCGACTAAAGAAGAACGCAGATGCCACAAAAAGGCCACACAGACCAAGGCCACCACGACAAACTCCTCAACTAGCTTGTGTGAGAGATTGTCCACGGCACGATCAATCAATTTCCCCCGATCATATGTTGTGACCACTTCAACGCCGCTGGGCAAGCTCGCCTTTAATTCATCAAGCTTCGCGTGCACGGCAGCAATGGTTTCGCGTGCGTTTTTTCCTGAACGCAAAATCACCACGCCACCCACGGCTTCGCCTTCACCGTCCAACTCGGAAATGCCACGTCGCATTTCCGGGCCGACTTGAATAAAGGCGACATCCCCAAGGGTGATAGGTATCGTGCCCACCAGCTTAAGCGGGATGGCGCGAAACGCGGCCAGCGAATCGAGATACCCGCTGGCACGCACCATCATTTCGGCTTCCCCTTGTTCTAACACGGATCCGCCCGTTTCTTGGTTGGCGGATTGAATCGCACTGCGTACTTCGCTATAGGTAATGCCACGGCTCGCCAGTTTCACGGGGTCCAGCACTACTTGGTATTGTTTGACCATTCCACCAATGGTCGCAACCTCCGCGACATTAGGCAGGGTTTTGAGTTCGAACTTTAAGAACCAGTCTTGCAAAGCGCGCAACTGCGAAATGTCATGTTGGCCGGTGCGGTCGATCAACGCGTATTGATAAATCCAGCCCACCCCCGTCGCGTCAGGTCCCAACGACGTTTTAGCTGTCGCCGGTAATTTGTCTTGAACTTGATTTAAGTATTCTAGAACGCGTGTGCGCGCCCAGTACAAATCTGTACCGTCCTCGAATAACACATAAACAAAGCTATCGCCGAAAAACGAAAAGCCGCGCACCGTCTTCGCGCCCGGCACGGAAAGCATGGTGGTTGTTAGCGGATAGGTGACTTGGTTTTCGACGATACGCGGCGCTTGTCCGGGATAGCTGGTGCGAATGATCACCTGCACATCCGACAAATCAGGTAATGCATCAATGGCCGTGGACTGCACTGACCATACGCCCCATGCGCTAACAAATAAGGTAGCCAATATCACCAATAAACGGTTAGTTACCGACCAACGAATAATCCCGGCGATCATAGCGTGCCGCCTGTCGTTGGGGCTTGCGCGCCATTGAGATAAGCCTCGGAGTCAATCAAGAATTGCCCGCT
>JANOTC010000244.1:0-6553 GCA_031416175.1 Gammaproteobacteria bacterium | reverse complement strand
AGAATGACCCTGCGTAACCCATTCGCTCTTAGCACAAGGTGCATAGCGATGCGACTGGATGAGGCGAATAAATGCGTCAATGTCACAAGCACCGTCAACAAAGAGCCGCTTGATTTGGAAAATATCGTCGCCGGGTCCGTTGCCGCCTTCTTCGGCCGTAAACAGCGCTTCGTAGCCAGCCGTTTTAGCCATTTCAATAAGCCGAGAGTTATACCAGCCCACCGGCCAGGCGAGATACGGCACCGCTTGCCCTAGTTTCTGTTCAAGAAGCAGCTTCGATTCCACCAATTCTCGCATCGCGTCGGTCGAATTAAACTTAGTATCTCTGCCGTCAACCCACGTCACCAAATTGCTTGTCGGATTCCATGGATGCGTCGCCGTGTGCGAATATATTTCAAAGTTTGGGTTAGTGCCCAGCGCCAGAACGTCGGACCATTCGACATTTTCCCAGCCAATGCCTTTCTCGGTAATAATCCAAAACGATGCTTTGAACGCGTTGCGGTTGAGAACGGGAAGTGCATTTAAGACATTTTTCCAGCCATCATCGAAGGTCAGCACAATCGAGTTTTTCGGCAAGGAAATCTTCCCCTGCATGTACGCAACTAAGTCTCGGGTGCTGATGGTTACATATCCGGCATCGTGCAAATAACGCATTTGTTCGGTAAAACGTGGCAGGCTAATTTTCGTTTCGCCGCCCGCAATCGCACTATCGACGATCTCGTGATAGATCAAGACCGGAATCTTCTCGGCCGCTTGCGCTTGATTTAAAGCAAAAGTGAACACCGCTATGATTATGTGCGCAAGGCGCGAAAGCCAAGGTCGGTGCATGTTAAGCGGCTTCTTTCGATGTTGCGTTGTTAGTCACGCGAAGCGCTAACTTAGGCTTTACAACTAAGCGCACAATGGGCGTCTTGCCGAGTACATTAATGGTTGAGCGATTAACGCGTATCCAGCGGCGATAAAGCGTCTTGCCAAGCCGTTGACGTGGCGCAACCGTCCTTGCAAATACATCGTCCCACGATTCTCGCAGCCCGATATATCTTGTTATGGCGTAAAACAGAATAGATGCGTTGATAAGTGCAAACATTCCATGCAAGAAATAGTGGTCAGCGATACTGATTGTGCCCGCAAACACCCAATCCAGCATCAATACGAAAAGCGCAATAATGAAAATAGGTTGCGTGGCTGTGCGGTTTCCAATTTTTGGAGTACGACCGAACGGAATTTTCTCCTTGGTCCATGCTTGTTGCATCGACTTGAACACGCCCGCCAAGTTAATCGGGATTAGCAACAAATTCACTGCGTAAACACCAAAGAGGTCGCGATATTGGTAACCGATTAATTTCAAGTCGCGACCGTACATAAGAAAATAACCGAGCGCAGTAAAGGGCAGCCACGCTGTCGACAAATCGGTCGCGAGCGGCACGGCAAGCGCGAGGACTAAGCCAATATTTACCGCCGCGATGGAGGCCAGATAATGAATACGCACAAATGCCTCAGCCATTTTCGCGCGCGTTAACGGACCACGGCCAAGATAACGCAGCAATTTAGGCAGAATGATCAAGCCGCCATTGGCCCAGCGACGTCGTTGTATCACCAATGAACCGAAGTCGGGTGGAGTTGCACTGAAGGCCATACGCTCGGGGTAATTATGCAAAAACCAGCCACGCTCAATCAAGTCGACGCTGGATTCTGTGTCTTCAATTACTGTGCGATCTTGAATGAATCGGGTTACCGAATAACCGCGTTCTTGCTCAACCACGGCAATTTCGTTTAATGCCGTGCGACGAATTAGTGCATTCGCACCTACCCAGAAGGTGCCATTGAAGTGAGAAAATCCTTGGTGAATAATATATTGAATGTCCGTGGTGGCGGCTGCAACACGTTCCAAGGCTTTGGTGGCGCCAGGAAAAGCACTATACGGAGTTTGGATTACACCCAATCGCTCATTGCCTGATTGAAGCATAACGTCAATTAAGCGTAAGGCATAGTCCGGAACGATAAGGCTGTCTGCATCGAGCGTAATCAAAAAATCAGCCGCTGGAATGGTGAGGTCGCCGGACTCGGAATCTGTTTCCTCTAGAAATAGGACGCCCGCGCGGCGTGTGCGTTTCAACGTCTTCCCCATCAAACCGATGTAACTGTTTAGGTTCATGGCTTTATTGGATTCGTGTGAAAGATTTTCGAACGCCTTGCGTTCAAAAACGGACGCATCTGCACTAAAAAGAGCGACTAAACGTGCATATTCCAAGCTTAATAACGTGTCCAGCGCTTCCGAATGGGATTCGTCCTTGCGGGCCTGTAATTCGACGAGTCGTTGCGTTAGGATCGAACTCTGCTTCTTGAGTACGTTGTCTACAAACGCACGGTCAGTATGGTCTGTCACCGGATACACACGGGCGAATGTGTCGAACCATTCAATGACATTTTGGTAGGCATTAAATAGGAACGTGAATTCGGTTTGGGTTGCGTAGTGGGCGGAGGCGAGTCGACTGTAAAAGTCTGTACGTGCACGGGCAGTTAGCTTGGCCATTGGCCGCAATGTTTCGACAATTCGGGCAGGTTGATTACGGGCGAGGGCTAGAGACTGTCGATCAGCTTCATTTTTTGGGTGGTGCGGATCATCTAACAACAATACGATGCGTTTTTTCGGATATTGTTGTAGCGCCGCCGACATCATGGTCTGGAAAACGACCTTGTCTTCTTCTTTGTAAGAAGGAATCAAGATGCTAAGCGTGGGTGCATCGGCGCGAAATAACCTAATTAGCGTGTCAGCCGACGCTGCTCGATGTAATTCCCGCCGTGTGTAGTAGGCCCAGCGCGTAAGTAAATAAACAAGACCGCCGTAGATTAAGAACGCGTTAATAACACCAAACGTGGCGTGGCGCAGGAAACTCAGCCAATCACGATCAGACACATTGTTGAACAACGCTGCCAGCAGATCCGCCGCAACGAAAAACGACGCGACCCCCGTTAGAATCGCCGCCGCGACGCATAGTCGTTTTTCAACTTGGAAGTTGATTGCCTTGGCGAGTGTTTGTTCTGGTAATAAAATTTTTTCATTCTTCATCAAAGTCACTCCGGTGCGGTCTAGCGTCAGGGTGGGGCGATGGCAAATGCCAAATGCCAAATATTGCCTTGGAGGACGCTTTAACTAAATATTAATATTGGTTAATTTACAATCATTTGAGGCTAATTTCGTGCAAGGCACTTTAAGAAGGGCGCGAGTATAGGGGGGATTTATTACAGAAATATTATGGGGGGTAAAGTTATAACATATTAGTGGTTGGCTATTTTGTAACCACAGGCGACCCTTTCCATTTCGATATTTCTACTCATGTCATCGTGAGACTTGCGGCAATCGGCCAGTTACGCAAGAAACCTGTTCATGCATTGCGAATGGTGAACCGTTCCGTCACACTCCCAACACAAGTCGGCGTACACTAATCATCAAACATTTTTCGCCAATATAGTTCGGATGGCCCACCGATGGGTCGAATTGGCAGCGGGCCGGGCCGAGTTGGGATCGGTGTCCAACATGCAAAAACCGCGTTTTGCTGCTTTCCAAACGAAACTTTAACTATAATGCTGTATATGAGCTATGCCATTTTTGGTGTGGTGAGTGAGTAGCCGATCAGCGTCGCTGTGTAAGCAATGAATCTGGTGGGTTTAAGAAAATAGAGGTGCGCTTGCAAGATACTATTACAACATTTAATGATCACATGGGGACGCCTTCCATACGCTTTAGTCGAAGCATGGGTAAGCTTGTCTTGATTTATTCATTATTTGTTTTTTATGTTAGTTTATTGCCGCTCCAGCTTGATCCAGCCCCGCTTCTTCCTGCTTGGTATAGCTTTAAACAAGGACTATTTGTCGGTTTTCATTTTGAGTTTAAGCCCGCTATTATTCCGGGTTTATTACTGTATTTCCCTTTGGGGTTTCTCTGTGCGGCTTGGTTAGTCGGTTTAAGCCGACGCTTGATTGTTCGCATTGTTGGCATCGCGCTTTCTGTGTTCTTTAGCGGTGTTGTCGCAGTAGGCTCCGAATTTTTTCAGCAATTTTTCCCACCACGCGTGATGTCGATATACGATATGCATGCGGGATGGGTCGGTGCCGCTTTAGGGATTGGGTGTTGGCTTCTACTGGGTTCGCGATTGCACAGGCTTGCCCTTTGGGTGCTTGCAAAAAGAGCGAATAGCGGTTCAGAGAGTCGGCTGTCAAACGCTTTTACGCGACGCTTTGTCGCCGTCATGACGATCCCTTATTTTCTCGGAATTGCGTGGTTAAACGGTTGGTTTTCGGAGAGCTGGCAATCGTGGGCAAGCGCGAAGTCACGTTTGGTGGATCTTCATTTTCTACCTTTTTATTATCACTACAGCGCCGAGGTTCCTGCTGTTCTGCTCAATGTGGTGTTTCAGATGGTGCTTTATTGGCCGCTGGGTGCGGCTGTTTGGTTGTGGCGAGTGCGTGCATCGGGCAACCCACTATCGGCTGTGTCGCCAGTCAGGTCTGGCCTTATTGTGGGCACCTGCGCGATCATTATTGAGGTAGGTAAATTATTTCTTGCAGGGCGGTTACCGAACCTGACCAATGTAGTTGTGGCAGCGATGACGGCGATGGTCATCCATAGTTTATTGAGCCGCTGGTTTCCTGCGCGTGTGCAAGTTGGCGAAGTGCTTCCACACGATTTGCTGTTGTTGCCAAGCCAGGATGCTTCAAGTAGTTCGGCGCGTTTGGCGTCTGACAACGCGATACCAGAGTACGATATTCAGAAGATTGCGTGACGTGGTTTAATAATTTGCTGAAAAATTGCCGCACAACGGACTACAGAGTTGATTCATGATGGGCAATCAACTCTCGGGCGATCACCATTCTTTCACGCTAAGAATATCATTGAGTTTACGTAAATCAATTCTTGCTCCTTTCGCTTCGACGAATCCGGAATAGAGGCCCATACCTTCGCCGACCAAGCCGAATTTCTCATTTTCAATCAACAACGACAAGTATCCGACTTGCCGTGTTCCTTCGTGTATTTCCACTTCAACGCACAACGGCATGTTGCGTTGCCGATCCTCAGTCGTCCCCGTGCGTTCATCGCAATCTGTCATGTATTCGCCCCACGTGGTGCGACATACATTGTCAGAGTTTTGCTAGTACCGATTGTCGGCAAGGGTGGTGGGGCGCGCGAGTGTATAAAGGTGATATTCAAAAAGGTTTTCTTCGACCATGTCGTTACGCTCTGACTTTCCTTTATCAGGCGGCCAGGTAGCCCCGTTTCGATTCGGTCACCCACACGCAGTACCACGCCATTGGCTGCACTGAGTACCTCGGTTCGCTCAATGGACTCGGCGCCGGTTGTAGGATGGGTGCGCACAACACCGACGGTGCGACCGACGTATTTTTGCAGCATGGCTTCGGCTGTGAGTAAATGGGGGTTCCTCTTTGTGGTTCTAGTGGGTTTAACGCAGGAAATCGGAGAAGGAGTTAAGTGAGGGAAAAAAAATATCGACTTGCGTTCCGTCATTTTATTTTGTATAAATGTACACTACTGTATGTAAGTGCAGGTTTAGCACAGATTCAAGCTGACCACCACGGTAGTAGCGGACAAGGAGAAACCTTCAAATGAACGCCGATATGATTAATCTCGACGGATTGATGCAGCAAGGTAACGTATGGCGTGCGGGTGATGCGCGGGTACGGGAACAATCTGGAATTCCCACCGGTTTTGATGCTTTGGACGCGCACTTATCTGGCAGTGGCTGGCCAATGGGCGCGTTAACGGAAATTCTCTGTGATCGCCAAGGTGTGGGTGAGTTGAGTTTGGTATTTCCTGCGCTGGCACGTTTAAGCCATGAAGGCCGCTGGCTGGCTTGGATTGCGCCGCCACATATCCCGTATGCCCCCGCGCTAGCCGCACATGGCGTCGATGTCTCCAAAGTGTTGGTGGTTCACCCGCGTGCGGAGGCCGACATGCTGTGGACCGTCGAGCAAGCGTTGCGCGCTGGCACCTGTGGGGCGGTGTTGGTGTGGCCGCGTTTAATTAGCGAGCACAACTTGCGGCGTTTGCAATTGGCGGCAGAGACGGGGCAATCGTGGGGCATTTTATTTCGCACAACCTGGGCCGCGACGCAAGCTTCACCGGCTGCGTTGCGTTTGCGTTTGGACCCAACGCAGTCGGGTGGTATGAGCGTGCGGGTATTGAAGCGGCGTGGGGGCTGGCCAATGGGGCCGATTTATTTAAATCCAGATGCGTTGTTAGATGCTCAGGATGCACCGTTAGATATCCGCCACGAAGTGTCAGGTTAATTTAATTGCTCATTATGGATGATTGCGTAAGACGTTGAAGGTTTTCGTGTTTCTTCACTTACGACAAGTTCAGTGTGATGTTGTGGATGTGCCTTTATTTGCCCGATCTTCCGCTCGAAATTCATACGCGTGGCGTTGAAATTGAGGGTCCGTTTGCGATATGCGTTAAAGACGGTGGACGCGCGTACATCCGTCTTTGCACTGAGCTCGCGGCCGATGTGGGTGTTTGCGGCGGGCGAGGGCTGGG
>JANOTC010000243.1:0-8159 GCA_031416175.1 Gammaproteobacteria bacterium | reverse complement strand
GGCGCCGTCGCCGCCGTGAGTCTCTTAGTCGGCGGCATTGGCATTATGAACATCATGTTAGTGTCGGTGACTGAACGCACTCGCGAAATTGGCATTCGCCTGGCTATCGGCGCCTTGGCACACGAGGTATTGTTGCAGTTTTTGGTAGAAGCGGTTGTTCTGTCATCGTTCGGTGGCGTACTGGGCATCGCCCTCGCCTATCTCGCCTCAATCGCTATCGCCAACACGATGGGCGTCCCGTTTGTTTTTACCAGCGGTATTGTGATCGTCGCGTTTTTATTTTCGGCGGCGGTGGGCGTGGTGTTTGGCTATTTTCCAGCCCGAAAGGCGGCGGATTTGGACCCGATTGAAGCGTTGCGCCATGAATAGCGACACCACTCACAGCATCTTCAGCAAGCCCTTCACAAACGGCACCGTCAAGCGCCGCTGTTGCGCCAAACTCGCGAAATCCAGCTTGTCTAGAAGCTCAAACAGAGAGCGCATATCGCGCTGATAGTGGCGCAGTAAATACTTTGCTACGTTATCTGGAAACGCAAAGCCGCGTGCCGTCGCGCGCTGTTGCAAGGCCAAGGTTTTTTCCGCTTCCGACAATTCGCTTAGCTGAAAAACGAAACCCCAGGCCAGGCGTGAGCGCAGATCCGCAAGGTGTACACTCAAACTCGCAATTGGCACATCCGCCGCAAACAGCAATTGTGTACCACGTTCGAACGCACGATTGTACAGGTGGAACAACGCCAACTCCCATTCCGCCTGACCCACGATACAGTGGACATCGTCGATGGCCACCACATGCGCTTGCTCAAGACCTTCTAACAAGGCCGGCGCCAAGGACGCATAGTCACGTAAAGACAAATAGAATGACGTCCGCTCCAGTTTGCTCGCCAAACCACACGCAGCTTGCAGCAAGTGCGACTTTCCACTTCCCGTCCGACCTGAAATGAATATCGCGCCATCCGAACTCTTGGCTAAGACAGCCGCTTCTAAGCGCCGCACGATTTCTGCATTCGGGCCAGCCACAAAGTGGCTAAACTCGACGCGATCCACCAACGATATTGGCAATGGCAATTGCGCAGGCAGCAAGCTAGTCATTTGCGCCGACTATACAAGTTGCTGCCCAAATACTGTCCGTGTGCGTGGCGCAAGATAACCATGATGATTGCCGCCACCGGCAAGGCGAGCAAAATGCCAAAAAACCCAAATAATTGGCCACCTGCCGCCACCGCGAAAACAACTAAAACAGGATGCAAACCTATTTTGTCGCCGACCAAATACGGCGTTAACACAAAACTCTCCAACACTTGTCCAACACCGAACACCAGCAGCACGAAAAAAAACGGAACCACATCCGCAAATTGCACAATGGCTACTGCACCCGCCAGGGTGACACCGAGTAGCACACCCAAGTACGGAACAAAGCTGAGAAGCCCCGCCAGAATGCCAATGAGTAAAGCGAAATTAAGTCCAATCATCCACAGACCAAGGGCATAAATCAGTCCAAGAATAATCATGACTGTCACTTGTCCACGGAAAAAGGCACCTAACACGCTATCCACATCACGCGCAATGCGGGCAATCGCGGGTTCATTCGCGCGTGGAATGAGTTCATGCACGCGCGCCACTAAGGTGTCCCAGTCGCGCAGTAAATAAAACGTCAATATCGGAATGAGTAATACATTGGCAAGGCCCGCCAACAAGGCCATTCCTGACTGTGAGACGGTGCTAACAACATTCGCCGCAAAACCCCCGGCCTGCTGCCAATGCTCACGAATCGCGTCTTTTAGTGCATCTAAATTCAGCGTTGTCTCGCCCGCGCCCAAGGTAGTAGCCAACCAAGGCAAAAGCCGCGTTTGTATTTGATCGATGTAATGCGGCATAGCGTTCACGGCCGCAACCCATTCACGCTCAATTAGGGGCAATAACACGGCAAGCGCCGCCACCAACCCGCCAAAAATGGCGAAGAAAACAATGCAGACCGATACCGTTCGACTCAACCAACGTTCCAACCGATCCACTAAAGGATCACCCAAGTAAGCGAGAATTGCTGCAGCGAGAAAAGGAGTAAAAACGGGGGCGAGCAAGTAGAACAAAAAGCCCACAACCAGCGTACCAACCAGCAGTAACCACTTTTTAGAATCAGTCATGCGTACGCAACTTCAATCCTGAACGCATCGCGCGGCGTCCCCATACTAACGCATAGTCCACGCCGCTTAAAACGGTAGTACCCAAGGTCACAAAAAACCACGTGATTAACATCAACTCCGGAACAAATGTCACAACTTTATCCATAACAACAAACAAACACACAGCGATTTGCACAGCCGTGCTTATTTTGCCGACTCGGCTCGGTTCTATCACCACCGGCCCCACCAACATATGGTAAGCGGCTACGCCCGTCACAATCAAAACATCCCGCACTAAAATAGCCACGACTAGCCAGGACGGTACCAAATCTAACCAACCCAATACCAATACGATGGAGACGATTAATAACTTGTCCGCGATAGGATCCAATATCGAACCTAAGCGCGACTGCCAACCGTTTCTTCTAGCCAAATAGCCATCAAATAAGTCGGTCACGCCGGCCAACAACATAATGTAAAGCGCGAGGCTGAAACGTTCCTGCAACAATAGACCGACAAGCGGAAATACCAGCAGAATACGAATAATAGTTAGCAGGTTTGGAATATCGCGCGCTTTCACGGTAGTAATCGATATACCAAGCTTGCCGCTGGATCAAGATTAGGGTCCAAACGGTCGGGGCCCAATTGCCCGCCGAGCGCAATTGCCTGCTCAAACGCCGCCTTGCCAGACCGTAAGTCGACACGCAATAGTAACCGTGTCGCTTCAACCTTCACCACTTGCACCGAACTCGCACCCGGCAGGGATGCCAGGTAACGTTGTGTGCGCGCATAGTCGTCCACGTTGCGCACGTCGGCCACGCGAATGACCACCTCGGCCGCCTCACCACTCACTACGCTTGGCGCATAACGCGCCGCAATTTCATCACTCGCCGCGTCCAGGGCCGCTTTCGCTAACGCGTTCGCGTCTGGGGCGTGAAGATCCCAGGTTTTCACCTCTTCGCCTAACATGTACACCCATCGCCCGGCCCAGCTACCATCGGGCATCTGAGCAACTTGCCCCGCCAATATCGCCTCCGTAGGATAACGTACCGACGCTTGCCGGATGCGTTCGACGACGCCATTCCAAACATCCTCAATGGATACTTTGGCTTGGTCTGCTGCGTCGAACGTGGGGATAAGCAAAGGTACGCCACGATTGCGCGCCTGATCCCGCAGTGCTTGGCCAAGCATAGAATCCGCTCGATCTTCGAACGCGACGTGTCGATCAACATCTTGGGTCACTAGCCAAACCAATAGCGATGGTCGCGTTTTGCCCCACACAGTCAGCTTTTCGCGCCAAATGGCTTCGTTAAGTGCCGCTTCGTCAAATTGAGCATACAAGAGTTGTGTTGGCAGCGGAGAAACGCCCTCGACCGTTTTCCCTGCCGGCATTGACTCATATCGGTATTGGCGTAAGAACCGTCCAGCCTGCCCGACGATTTTCGCGCCCGCCGGAACAGTTTCGATCTGCCTATTCCCCGTCACCCGCACCAATACGGTCGCCATGGCTTGCTTGACCGCGCCTTCTCGTTCTGCCTCGGCTTGCGTCGCGACTGGAATCCGCACCTCGTACAGGCCGTCGACGCTCGCGGCGAAAACCTGACTCGCAACAACAAGCCCAAGCCACAAACCTACTGCCAGTAAACTGAATCGCTGCACGCGGCATTACCACTCTTTGACATAGATAAGCCCATAATACCAAACTGCGCCCAATCCCGCTCGACAAGCAAAGCCCGCTCGAACGCGCTTTCGGGTATAATACGCCCCGTTTTTGCTGTTCCACCTCGCATGCCAGGCATGGGCACAATAAACCCGTTTTTTCAAGAGAGATCCGCCGTGACCGACAAAACTTCCCTTACCTACCGCGACGCTGGCGTTGACATCGACGCTGGCGGCCATTTGGTTGACTTGATCAAGCCCATGGCGGCGCGTACGATGCGGCCCGGCGTCCTTGGCGGCATTGGCGGCTTCGGCGCGCTTTTCGAAGTACCCATTGACCGTTACCGTCAGCCCGTGTTGGTATCCGGCACGGACGGCGTCGGCACCAAATTGAAACTCGCGTTCGAAATGAACAAACATGACACCATCGGCATTGATTTGGTCGCGATGTGCGTGAACGATGTAATCGTCCAAGGCGCCGAGCCACTCTATTTTCTCGATTATTTCGCCACGGGAAAATTGCTTCCCAATACCGGCGCACAAGTCATTAAAGGCATCGCCACCGGCTGTGAAATGGCGGGTGCGGCCTTAGTTGGCGGCGAAACAGCAGAAATGCCTGGCATGTATACCGAGGGTGAATATGATTTAGCGGGCTTTTGCGTCGGCGTAGTCGAAAAGAGCAAAATCATTACCGGAGAACACGTTCAGGCGGGCGACGCCTTGATTGGTTTAGCCTCCTCCGGCCCGCATTCCAATGGTTATTCGTTAATTCGCAAAATCGTTGAGCGCAGCCAGCTTAGCCTTTCGACTTCGTTTGGCACGAGCACATTAGGCGAGACGTTGCTTACACCCACACGGATTTACGTCAAATCCCTGTTAGCGCTGCAAAGCCAAATCACCCTCAAAACGCTCGCCCACATTACCGGCGGCGGCCTATTGGAAAATATTCCGCGCGTCTTACCCGAGCATACCCGTGCTGTACTCGACCCCACGTGCTGGTCGCGGCCCGCTATTTTCGACTGGCTACAAGAACAGGGCAATGTGGTCAGCCAGGAGATGTACCGCACCTTCAATTGCGGCATAGGCATGGTTATTTGCGTCGCGCCAAGCGATGTGGACGCGACCCTCGCCCATTTGCGTAATAGCGGGGAAACGGCCAGCGTAATCGGCCACATTGAGGCGTGTAGCGAAGTCGATCCGTACGTCGTCATCCCTGACTAACCTAAAAATATGATTTCGACTCGCGCCAACCGCATGCGGGTTGTGGCACTTATTTCGGGCAGCGGGAGCAATTTGCAGGCGCTAATTGACGCCATGCAATGTCGCGCCCTGCCGATAGACATTGTTGCGGTCATCAGTAGTCGCGCGGACGCATTCGGACTTCGTCGCGCTGAACAGGCCGGTATCGCCACCGCTATCGTTGATCCAGCCCGCTACGCGACTCGCGACACCTATGATATTGCCCTAAAAAAGACAATAGACGAACACAGTCCTCAGCTAGTAGTATTGGCAGGGTTTATGCGGATTTTGACGCCGGACTTCGTCGCCCACTATGCGGACCGAATGTTGAATGTCCACCCTTCTTTACTGCCCGTGCTACGCGGACTGCATACCCACAGACGCGCGCTAGAAACGAAAGAAGCGCGGCATGGCGCCAGCATCCACTTTGTTACCAGTGAATTGGATGGCGGGCCGGTAGTTCTTCAGGCCAGCGTGGTCGTCCGACCCGACGACACGCCCGAAACCCTCGCCAAACGCGTGCAAACACGTGAACACATGATTTTTCCACTGGCTGTGCGCTGGTTCGCCGCCGGCCGCCTTTACGCACAAGGTCAACAGGCTTGGCTTGACGGTAAATCACTGAACCAACCTCTATTGATCGACTGTAGCAACGTATAGGAGCGACCCTATCGATGCGTAGCCACTCGGGTTCCATGGCGGACCTCAATTGGGACGATCCATGGGTATGGGCAGTACCCTTGCTCGCGGCTTTGTCCGCGCTGGCGGTGTTATTAGGCCCCGGCAACCAGGACTTATTCCTAACATTGAACGCGTCGTCAGCGCCTGCAGGTGCCTTTTTTTGGTCTAACATCACCATTTTTGGCAACCCTGTAGTAGCGATGGCGCTTGTCCTACCGTTTGCCATTCGTCGACCTGAAATTGCTTGGACTGCACTCATCGCCGGACTCCTCACCGTCGCGTGGGTATGCGCACCCAAATGGCTCATCGGTTTGCCACGCCCAACCGTTGTACTCCCGCTAGACAGTTTCACCCTCTTCGGGCCGTCATTGCGCTCCTCACCGTCCTTTCCATCCGGCCATGCGACAACCGCCGTCGCCATCGCCACTTCAGTCGCCTTACATTATCGACGTACGTGGGCAGGAATTGGGATCGCCACCCTAGGCGTATTTATCGCCTATTCACGCATTGCGGTGGGTGTACATTGGCCGTTAGATGTCTTAGCCGGCATCGGCGGCGGCTGGCTGGCGGCCATCATTGCCTTTCGCGTAACGCAACAAAAAATGAGTGAACAAACATTTCGCAACCAACGTCGAATTGTCGCTTTATTTTTTGGCCCACCCATCGCGTTACTACTAGGTTACGACGCAGGCCAACCTCACACCATAGTGCTCGCCTGGATTATAGGTTTTACTAGCCTCAGCGCGGGCTTTTTAGACTGGAAGAGATCACCGTTACTGCACGCGCGCGAGTAATATGCCACCCTGGAAAGCAGACCTCTTTGTAGCCACAGACTCTGTTTTGCGAAATTACGTGTTCCACTATCGGTCGCAGAATACGGGGTGAGCCAAAGCTTTATGCCGCTTTGCATCCATGTCACTTGTTATTATCACTACCAATCTTCGCTCTTTATTTTTCGTAATTCAATCGACTCATTGTCGTTGTAGAGTCGTACACTCGTCTGAGTTCGTGGCAAGCGCGGTTCAAATTCGAGATATACTTTTTGACTGTGGGCGCCCAATTTTTCAAAGGCTGCCATGGTTTCGAACTCATCGAAATGAATTTCGTAAATTACTTTTTTTTCGTTTACGGTCGAAATGAACGATATTTTTGATGGTACAGGGCGCAGATCGTTTAGCTCCTTCGAATCCGTCATAATCCACTCACCAAAAAACTCACCATTAACATAGGATACGTCAACATCTTTCAGTGCGTGTCCCACGCTAACTGTCGGCTTCCAATCATAGCGATTTCGATACCGCATCCACAGCCCCAACGGAATTCCGTCCTTTTTTAGCGACTCAAGTTCTTCTGAACTCAGCGTGTTGACCAGCTGCTTCGCGATATAAGCATCTGCTGCTTGCTTGTTTTCAAACGGTAACGCAAAGGCTCGACTTGGATCGAGTTCAATTTTTTTCGCCTGGCCAAAAAATACTTCTATTTGTTTTCTGCCCGCGACCCAGACCGCAACCGCGCCCCCCGGTGCGATCCCAGCCATAATGCCGTTGTGGAGTGGCATTGTGCTGCCGTCAGGAAAGACCTTAGCGTTGGTCACCCCGTCGCGAAACAGCGCCAGTATCTGCTCATAGGGTAGATCAAACTCGCCCTTGTAAAACTGCTTCTCGGCATAGGAGAAAAAGACAATTTTTAGACGATCCGGTAGCGGCTTGAGCTTCTCGCCCACGTGATGATTGGAAATGCCATGGCCCCAACCTGAACTGAGCGTTCCGCCATTGGGGATATACAAGCCTTCATTTTTTCCGCGATAAAAAAAGGTGCCTTGAATAATCACCATGGGATAATGTTCTGGCGCACTTTCGGTGGCCAGCCATTCAAATTGTGTGTCGTTCTTAGCCATGGCGTTACAGCTTCCAGTAATGAAAAGTAGGGCGGTGGCGATTCGGTTTTTCCACATCCTTTTAGGCATCATAATAATATCTCTTACGTTTGTATGTCTTCGTGCCCTTATCCCATTCAAAGCGCGGGTTATATCCGGGGCTCCATTTGCTCGCCGAAAAGTGAAAATGTCGATTCCGGATCGATTTGAGCTCTGGGTGTTTGATCAGAGCGTCAACACCCATCCAATGTTCCGGTTTCGATTCACATTTGCTATCAATATAGGCAATGATCTTTTCCTCTAAGTCCCTCAGATCGCGCTCGGGTTTTAGAATCGTATTGGCACGGTCTTCTAACAAAGAATTAATTATTAGTTTTACGTCTTTTCCACGGGCGTACTTTGCCATTATTTTTAATGGAATATTGCAATAGGCGCTACGTATGCCTTGTCGAAAGACCGTTAACATTGAGTGGGTAGCTTGTCCCAGATCATCCCAAGCCAAATCGACGATGGTAATTTCTTTCTCTGTATACCATCCTTCTTTGACGAGTTGATCACGGTCTTCCTTAAGCCTAGCGGGATCG